>JAKBCJ010000370.1 GCA_021807975.1 Pseudomonadota bacterium
TGCTGGCCGGGTGCGGTCCGTGGTCACCCGGTTTCCGCCCGAACCCAACGGCTTCCTGCATCTGGGTCATGCCAAATCGATCTGCCTGAACTTCGGCATCGCCAAGGAGTTCGGCGGCGCCTGCCACCTGCGGTTCGACGACACCAACCCGGTGAAAGAGGAGCAGCTTTTCATCGACTCCATCCAGCGCGACGTCCGCTGGCTGGGGTTCGACTGGGGCGAGCACCTGTATTACGCCTCGGACTATTTCGAGCAGCTCTACACCTGGGCCGAACACCTGATCCGCACCGGCAACGCCTATGTGGACGATACCGCGCCCGAGGCGATGCGCGCCCAGCGTGGCACACTGACCGAACCCGGCCAGAACAGCCCGTTCCGCGCCCGGTCGGTGGAGGACAACCTGGACCTGTTCCGCCGCATGCGCGCGGGGGAGTTCCCCAACGGCGCCCGCGTGCTGCGCGCCAGGATCGACATGGCATCGGGCAACATGAACCTGCGCGACCCGGTGCTGTATCGCATTCTGCACGCGCATCATCCGCGCACCGGCGATGCCTGGTCCATCTACCCGACCTATGATTTCGCGCACGGCCAGTCCGATGCGATCGAGCACATCACCCACAGCGTCTGCACCCTGGAGTTCGAGGATCACCGGCCGCTGTACGACTGGTTCATCGACAGCCTCCCTGTTCCCTCCCGGCCCCGCCAATACGAATTCGCCCGGTTGAACCTCAGCTACACGATCCTGTCGAAGCGCCACCTGACGCGGCTGGTGACCGAGGGCCATGTCAGCGGGTGGGATGACCCGCGTATGCCGACCATCGCCGGGATCCGGCGCCGGGGCGTGCCGGCAGCGGCGTTGCGGTCGTTCATCGGCCGAGTCGGGGTCGCCCGGGCGTACAGCACGGTGGATGTGGCGATGTTCGATTCGGCGATCCGGGATGAACTGAACCCGTCGGCCGCGCGCCGGATGGCGGTGCTGCGGCCACTGAAGCTGATTATCGAGAACTACCCCGAGGGCCAGACCGAGACCCTGGAAGCTCGCAACCATCCGGATGTGCCGGAAGCGGGCAGCCGGATGGTGACGTTCGGGCGGGAACTGTATGTCGAGCAGGACGACTTCATGGAGAACCCGCCAAAGAAGTTCTACCGGCTTTCCCCTGGCAAAGAGGTGCGGCTGCGCTGGGGCTATCTGGTGACCTGCCGCTCGGTCGAGAAGGACGAGGCCGGGAACGTCGTGGCACTGCGCTGCACCTATGACCCGGAGTCGAAAGGCGGCAACGCGCCGGACGGGCGGAAGGTCCAGGCCACGCTGCATTGGGTCGCGGCGGCGGATGCGGTGCCGGCCGAGGTGCGGTTGTACTCGCATTTGTTCAACCGGCCCGATCCGGGCGCGGATGGCGACGCGCTGGCGGATTTGAACCCTGACTCGCTGGAGGTTCTGACCGGGGCGCTGGTGGAACCGGCGTTGGCGGATGGGTTGGTGGGTGAGGCGGTGCAATTCGAACGCACCGGGTATTTCGCACTGGACCCGGATTCGCGGCCGGGGCGGCCGGTGTTCAATCGGACGGTTGGGCTTCGGGATAGTTGGGCGAAGGTGCAGGCGAAGGTTTAGCCGCCGGCCGGGAAGCGGGTTTGCGGCGCTGAGTTCGGGGTCGCCATGACCTATCGCGGTGCCGTCAGACATCGGAAGCAGTCGAAGGCGCTCCCCGCGGCGGCTCCACGGAAAATAGTTGCGTGCCCAGCGATGTGGTTTCCTGATTTGACAACTCCACCACCCTCCGCCTCTCCTGACCACAAAATCAGGAGGAACCGCCGATGCCCCGCCTACAGAACAAAATCATCCTCATCACCGGCGCCGCCCGCGGCCAGGGTGCCGCCGAAGCGCGGCTGTTCGTCCGCGAGGGCGCGCGGGTCATTATCACCGACATCCTGGAAGCCCGTGGTCAACAGCTCGCCAACGAACTGGGGCAGGATAATGCCGTGTTCGTCCGCCACGATGTGTCCTCCGAGACCGACTGGCAGACAGCTATCGATGCCGCGGCCGCGTTGGGGGGCTTGCATGGTCTGGTCAACAACGCCGGCATCTATCAGCCGACGGGTATGCTGGACACCGACGCCGAACTGTTCCAGCGCCATATCGCGATCAACCAGTTCGGACCGTTCCTCGGCATGAAGGCCGTGGTCCCGCTGATGGAGCGTTCCGGCGGCGGCGCCATCGTCAATATTTCCTCCACCGCCGGGCTGAAAGGTTCGCCGCGGGCGTTCGCGTACAGCGCGACGAAATGGGCATTGCGGGGGATGACCAAGACCGCCGCGCTGGACCTGGCCGATCGCAACATCCGGGTGAATTCCATCCATCCCGGTCCGATCGATACAGAGATGCTGAATGTCCGCACGCCGCTGGAAAACCGCGAGCGCCTGCAATCGGTGCCGATGAAACGAATGGGTACGGCGGAGGAAATCGCCGATCTGGTGCTGTTCCTGATCTCCGACGAAAGCCGCTACATCACGGGGGCCGAGGTCGCTATTGACGGCGGCGCCACACTGTAGGGCGGTTTGATCCGAACGGGCGGCAGGCCGCCGGGCCAGATCCCCGCCCGTGTGGAACTCCTCCGCCGGGGCATGTAGCCTGCGTTCATGGCAACATATCTGGATTTCCCCCGCCGCGCGGCGTGGGACCTCGACCCCGCGTTCCTGACCGTCAATCACGGGTCCTTCGGCGCGGCTCCGCGGTCGGTGATCTCGGCGCAGCGCAGGTGGCAGGACCGGATGGAACGCCAGCCCAGCCAGTTCATGAACACGGTCTATCCCGGTGCGATCCGTTCGGCCGCCGCCGCCCTGGGGGCGTTTCTGAACGCCGATCCAGACGATCTGGTCTTTGTCGATAATGCCACCACGGGATGCAACACCGTCATCCGCGGCCTGCCGTTGCGCAAGGGCGACGAAATCGCGATCCTGAGCCACGCCTATGGCGCCGTCCACAACACGATCCGGTTCGCTGCGGAACAGACCGGGGCGCACATCGTTCAGGCGGCGGTCCCATTCCCGGACCCAACCGAGGACGCGCTGGTCGCGGCCGTCGAGGCCGTACTGACCCCCCAAACGAAGCTGGCGGTGCTGGACCACGTCACCTCCGGCAGCGCCATCGTCCTGCCCATACAGCGGATCGTCGCTGCCTGTCATGCGGCCGGGGTCCGGGTACTGGTGGACGGCGCCCATGCCCCCGGCCAGATCGACCTGGACCTTCAGGCGATCGGGGCCGACTGGTACGCGGGCAACTGCCATAAATGGCTCTGCGCGCCGAAGGGCTGCGCGTTTCTGCATGCCAGACCTCCCGCTCAGGCCGGATTGCATCCCGGTACGATTTCACGCGGTTACGGCCAAGGCTTCCTGGCGGAGTTCGACTGGACCGGCACCACCGACCCCAGCCGTTTCCTGGCGATCGACGCCGCCATCGCGTTCCACCACGAACTGGGCGGTGCGTCGCTGCGGGCGCGCAACAAAACGCTGGCGCAGCAGGGTGCGGCGCTGATCGCGCAACGGTTGAATACTAATGTCGGCACCACCGGGGCCACGGCCGGGGCAATGGCCACGATCCGCCTACCGGTCGACGATCCGTCTCCGGAGCACGCGTTGCGCATTCGCCGGCGGCTGATGGACGCGGGCACCGATGCCCCGGTGCATGCCCTGGACGGCGCCCTGTGGCTGCGCATTTCCGCTTTCGCCTATAACGAAGCCGCCGATTACGCTCGATTGGCCGACCTCGTGTCGGGTGTTTTGGGCGAACCATGACACGGCGCGGCAACGGCGCTACCGTCCGGACAACAGGCACGGGACACACGCCATGACCATCGAATTTATCGGCATGATCCACCATCGGGAGGCGTCGGAGATCATCCCGCCCCCGCCGGTGATCTTCGACCGCGGATACATCAAGGACTTCGCGCAGGCGGCGGAAGCGGGCGGCTTCGACAAGGTGCTGGTTGGTTACTACTCCGACGGGCCGGATGGTTTCCTGCTGGCCGCTTCTGCTGCCGCGCATACTGAAAAGCTGGGGTTCCTGGTCGCTCATCGCCCCGGTTTCGTGGCGCCGACCCTGGCGGCCCGCAAGTTTGCCACGCTGGACCAGATGACGGGCGGCCGGGCGGCGATGCATGTGATCAGCGGCGGGGACGATGTGGATCAGTTCCGCGACGGCGATACGCTGTCGAAAGAGGATCGTTACGCCCGCACCGATGAATACGTGACCATCCTGAAGCGGATATGGACCGAACCGGGACCGACCGTGGATCACGAGGGGCGGTTCTATCGTTTCGCCGGCACCTCCACCGCGCAGCGTTGCGTGCAGCAGCCTTGCATCCCGATCTATTTCGGCGGTGCATCGGATGCGGCGATCGCGGTCAGCGCCAGGCATGCGGATGTGTATGCGCTGTGGGGCGAAACCCACGAGCAGGTGCGGGAAATCACCACTCGCCTACGGAACGAAGCAGCGAAGCACAACCGTTCGGTTCGCGTTAGCCTGTCGTTGCGGCCGATCCTGGCGGCGACCGAGGATGAGGCCTGGGCACGCGCCGAATCGATTAAGCAACAGATCATCCAACGTCGGGCGGCGATGGGGCTGGGGGCGCGCAATCCGGTGAACGAGGGTTCGAAACGAATTCTGGCCGCCGCCGCGAAGGGGGAGCGTCTAGACAAACGTCTGTGGACCGGTGCCGCGCTGCTGACCGGGGCCAGCGGCAACACCACCGCCCTGGTCGGCACGCCGCACCAGGTGGCCGAGGCGTTGTGCGAGTATTACGACCTGGGGGTGACGACGTTCCTGATCCGCGGGTTCAACCCGCTGGCGGATAACATCGCCTATGGCCGGGACCTGCTGCCGCTGACCAGGCAAATGATCGCCGAACG
>JAKBCJ010000371.1 GCA_021807975.1 Pseudomonadota bacterium
TGCATTTGGAACTCTCTTGTTGAAATGGGGCCGGCAGCCGGCCCTGTTGTTGCGGCTTCGTGTGAATCAGGCTGCCGTGCGGTAGCCGCATCCGTTCGATGCGCTGATGACGAGGAACACCACTTCCTGCTCAACCGGTGTGAAAGTCGGGTCGCCGCGGAAGCGCGCTTAGCCGTCGAGATAGGCGTCCAGCATCCGCTCGACCCGGGCGGGCGCGGATCGTCTCGAACCAGCGCTTCAGATGCGGGAAGTCATCGAGAGTCTGCTGCTGGCGCTCATGCGAAACGATCCAGGGATAGGTCGCCATGTCCGCGATCGGCGAGCCGCTTGTTGAGGACGCCATAAAGTCGGTTCGTCTCGTTGACATAGCGGTTGATTGCGTAAGGCAGCTTCGCTGGAGCGTATTGGACGACGTGATGGTTCCGCCCGGCCGTCGGTCCAAGGCCGCCCATCTGCCAGAACAGCCACTCCACAACCTCCGTGCGGCCGCACTGATGTTCACGGGAATAACCCGATACGGCAGACCCGCCTCCTCAAGGAAGATCGTTACCTTGTGCCCATTGGGTGTCGTCCAATAGTGCAGGTCGATCATCGACGGTCTCCGTTGCCCCGGGTTTGCGGCGGCTGGGGAAGGCTTGCGATGGCGTGGTCGGCCAGCGCGCGCAGTCGCTTCGGGTTGGGGTCTAGACGCGCCATCACGCGGATGGCGAAAACCGTGCCAAGCAGCGCCGTGGCGTTGGCGGCGACGTCCGCTTTCGGATCGAGCGCACCGTCCGCGACGGCCCGCTCCAGCCGCTCGCCAAAAAAGCGCTCCACCTCTCCCAGGCGGGTGCGCACCAGTTCCCGCGCCACGTCGGACATCGCGGCACCGTCGAGAGCGGTATTAACCAGCAGACAGCCGCGATGATGCGGATCGGCCAGGGACATCGCGATCAACTCATCAAGGAAGTCCCGAATGGCGCCAAGCGGGTCGGAGACGGCGGACAGCCGCGCGAGACGTTCCACAAGCCCATCGTTGGCATAGCGGCGCAGGGCTTCGACGAACAAACCATCCTTGTCCGTGAAGCGGTTATACAACGCGGAGGTGCTGAGTCCCGTCGCTTGCGTCAGGTCGCGCACCGAGGTCCCGGCATAGCCATTCTGCCAGAATACCGCCGTGGCGCGTTCAAGGACCGTATCGTCGGACAGCGTGCGAGTTCGGGACATTGGCCTTGCATTGGATCGGCTATATCGTCATTAATAATAGAACGATCGATATATAACAAGCCCCCGCCTCTCGCGGGCCGACTGCTTTTTTGAAGGAGACCGCACATGAAGGGACCTCACCTCGTTTATATCGCCGATCCGATGTGCTCCTGGTGCTGGGGCTTCTCGCCTGCGATCGACGCGATCCAGGCCAGATTCGGGACCGACCTGCCAATCCGCCTGCTGCTCGGCGGACTGCGCCCCGGAACCGATACAGAGATGGACGCAAGCGACAGGGCGGACGTGCGTACGCATTGGGAGCATGTTCGCGAGGCGTCGGGGCAGACTTTCGACTTCGGCTTTTTCGATCGCGCGCGCTTCGTTTACGACACCGAACCGGCCAGCCGGGCCGTGGTGGTGATGCGCCGTCGTGGAATGGACGTCGGACTCGCGGCGCTGAAGCGTATTCAGTCAGCTTTCTACGCAGAAAACCAAGACGTCACCGATGGCGATACGCTTGCCGCTCTTGCTGCCGAATTAGGTCTGGATGCCGCCGCATTCCATGCCGATTTCCAGGACGAGTCGGCTCGGCATGAAACCCGCGCCGATTTCGCTATTGCCCAGAATGCAGGGGTGCGCGGGTTTCCGACGTTGATCGCCGGGATAGGCGACGATGGCCGGTACGCGCTCGTCACCAACGGATTCCAACCGGCCGTGCGAATCATCCCGGCGCTTGAACACTGGCTGGCGACGGCCCGGGGAAAGGCTTGAGTATATTCCGATCGTGCCCGCCCTTCTTTGGCGCCCTATCATCCAGGCGGCGGCATCGTCCGAAGCGAGCCGGATCAGGCCGCCTGGCGACTTGTCGGTGTCTTTGCCGTTCAAAATAGACCTGTTGTGAAAATCCGCCGTCATTGGACCATCCGAGGCCATGACGCGCATAGCCCGCTGGAACCCCGCCCGCTCGTTTCCCGGTCAAAATCGTGTGCGACAGGTCCGCCCGGATCGGTAACCGGTTGTCCCGAAAAGCAGTCCTCCCCAAGAAAGTAAACCAAACCGGGATGGCATGGCATGACCAGTGGATACTGTTTCGAGGACCTCCGTGTTGGCCAGACGGCGACGTTGTCGAAGACAATCACTGAGGCCGACATCCTGATGTATTCGGCCGTCAGCCTGGACACCAATCCGATCCATCTTGATGAGGAGGTCGCCAGCCACTCTCGCTTCGGCGGCCGCATCGCGCATGGCATGCTGTCCGCCGGCCTGATCTCCGCCCTGCTGGGGACGCGGCTACCCGGGCCGGGTACGATCTACATGCGCCAATCGCTGACATTCAAGGCGCCGGTACGGATCGGGCACACCGTCCGGGCCATTGTGGAAATCACCGATTTGAACCTGCCGCGAAAAAGCGTCACCTTACGCACCAGATGCTTGGTGAAGGAGGACGTAGTGATCGATGGCGAAGCGGTTGTTATGGTACCCGCGCGGGACTGATGCGGATATTTAAGGATTGGCGGGACATCCCCCCCGACGCGCGCGGCGCAACGGTCGCGCTCGGTAATTTCGACGGCGTTCACCGCGGCCATGCCAGCGTAATCCGCGCGGCACACGCCGCCCGTCCCGACGCTCCGCTGGCGGTGCTGACCTTCGAACCGCACCCGCGGGAGGTTTTCCGCCCCGACGATCCACCGTTCCGCCTGACACTCTCCCCCGAACGGGCCGATGCGCTAGCGGCGCTGGATGTGGATATTCTCTATGAACTGCCGTTCAATCATGAATTCAGCCTGATGAGCGCCGACGATTTTGTCGATGGCGTGCTCAACCAGGGTCTAGGCGCGCGGCATCTGGTGTCCGGCCAGGATTTCGCCTTCGGCCACAGGCGCGGCGGCAGTACCGGCTTTCTGGCCGGACGGGCGGAGGCGTTGGGTATGGGGCTGACGCTGGTGCCGCCGGTAACGGACGGGCAGGGTCCGGTGTCGTCCACGCGCATACGCCGGGCGTTGCAGGACGGCTATCCCGAACGGGCCACCGCCGATCTGGGGCGGCCCTGGGCCATCCGCGGCATCGTCAGTCACGGCGATAAGCGCGGCCGTACCATCGGCTTTCCAACAGCTAATGTCCCGCTGGGCCGTCATCTGGAACCAGCGCGCGGCGTTTACGCCGTGACGGTTCGGCTGGCCGATGGATCGGTCCATGGCGGTGTCGCCAATATCGGCCGCCGCCCGACCGTGAATGAGGGTCCGGAAAGCCGGTTGGAGGTCAATATCTTCGACTTCTCCGGCGACATCTACGGGACGGATATCACCGTGGCGCTAAACGCCTATATCCGCACCGAGATCAAATTCTCCGGCCTCGATGCGTTGAAGGCGCAAATCGCCGCGGATGCAGCGGAGGCTCGGCGGCTTCACAGCCGCTGAGCTAGCTTCCCTCGCCAGCCAGCGGTCGCCATAGACGCGGGTCGAACCTGAACGCTTCCACCGCGCTGACGAAAGACCGTTCAGCATCCGGATGGCGCGGATTCAGGAGGATATTCCAGGCGTGCGGCACCAGGACCGAGGGAACGCGCAGCGCCGGCCCCCGAAGTTCGGTCAGCCAAGCGTCGCCATATTTCGCCGTGTCGGGCGGGATGTCGGGTGACTCGAATGGTGCCTCGGGCACGTTGATCCGCATGAGCACGTAATCATCCGGGATCAACTCAAGCGGCAGATCCAGATGGACGCGCACCTCCAGCGCCGCCAGCGTCGGATGTTCGGCTAGATACACCATCGGCCGCCCGGGGCTGTTCCACCGGCCGCCGTAAAGCCGGGCACCGTCGCCTTTCAGGTCGGCGAATGGATGGCGGCAAAGCCGCCAGGCAATCATCAGGCGGCAAGCCCGTGAGCGATGCGGCCGAGCATGGCTTCGACCTGACGGGTGCCGATATCGGTATCGAGGCGGTCGAGGGGGGCTTCACCGTCCAGAAAAGCGCTGGGCCGGCGCAGCCACGTATGGGCCTTGGCCCGATCGCCGAACGTAGCTTCAGCGTCTTCTATGGTCCGCAGCAGACGGCTGAGCCGGTCGGACTGATCCGGGGTCAGCGAACCAAGAATACGGCGGTGCGCCAACGTCTTGCGCGACAAAGCAAGCCGATCCAGTTCGACCGCCGTGATCCTGCCGTCGGCGATGGCCTGATCGATCACCGATAACGGCAAGCCTTCACGGACGTAACGCAGCCACGCGACGGGGGCTTCAGCGAAGCCTCCGGCCTTGGGCGGTAAGGGCGATATCGGATACATGAACGTGCATATCGCCCAATCGCCCCCAAAAGTCAAGCTTCGCCCGGGTCAAACGACGATCGCCGCCCTTTCGCCGGCTGCCCGGGCCCAGGCTGCTTCCATGTCCTCGTCGAACAGTTCCGTCAGCTTTTTCATCATCGTGCCGCCCAGTTCCTCGGCATCCACGATGGTCACGGCCCGCCGGTAGTAGCGTGTCACGTCGTGCCCGATGCCGATGGCGATCAGTTCGACCTGATCCCGGTGTTCGATGTCTCGGATCACCTCGCGCAGGTGCTTTTCCAGGTAGTTGCCCGGATTGACCGACAGGGTCGAATCGTCCACCGGCGCACCGTCGGAGATCACCATCAGGATCCGCCGGTGTTCGGGCCGGACCAGCAGGCGGCGATACGCCCACAGCAGCGCCTCTCCGTCGATGTTCTCTTTCAGCAGCCCTTCGCGCAGC
>JAKBCJ010000372.1 GCA_021807975.1 Pseudomonadota bacterium
ACAGCCTGCTGGTCTGCGGCAACAGCACCAGCGGCTGCGTGCGCGCCACCTGCGTCGATGGCGTCGCACACGGCTACAAGATGCAGGTCATCGAGGAAGCCGTGTTCGACCGGATCGAGATGTCGCACGCCGCCGCCCTGTTCGACCTGCAGTTCAAGTACTGCGACGTGATCTCGACCGAGCAGGCGCTGGCGTCGATCGGGGCGTCGCGTCAGGCAGCGACGTAACCCGGCCGGGATTCATCTCTGCCATGAAGTCGTTGCGCGCCGCGTTGCCCCACGGCCCGTGCGCGCCGTTAAGAACCGGGCGGCAGCGCGCCAGCAGCTTGCCGTCCGGGGCGAACTGGCTCATGCACCGCACCTGGTCGGTGACGTAGATCAGGCCGGCGGCGTCCTGATCGATGTCCACCGGCTTGAACAGGTCGAGCCAGATCGATACGAGCTTGCCGTCGGCGGTGAACAGTTGGACGCTGTTTTTCTCCCGGTCGGCTACCGGCCCAGCCGTCCGGCAGCGCGCAGATGCCGTGCGGGGTGGATAACTGGCCCGGGCCGCCGGGGCGGCCTCCCGAGCGGTTGCAGACGGGGATCTGGGCGTGTCGCGGTCCACAAGGCAAATGGGGTCCGGTAGCACCGGAACCGAAAGTTCGATTAAAATGACAAGGCTGGTCGCCACCGCCGATTCCAACACAAGCAGACGGCAGCAATTGCCTATGCCTCCAGGCTGGCCTGGTTCATAAATAAAGTTACGACGACGCCTTCCTTGTCCCAGTTGTAGCGAATAGAGCCGCCGAGACGGGACATGCTGCGGGCCACCAGTTTGCTGCCGTAGCCGTCTTGACGGCCCGGCGCCGTGACGGGCGGGCCGCCTCGTTCGGTCCAGACAATCGCCACCGCACTGTCGGGGGACGTGCATGACACGTTGAGCGTGCCTAGTTCCGCCGATAATGCTCCATATTTAAGTGAGTTGGTCGCCAGTTCGTGGACGACCAACGCCAGCGTCGTCGCCGCCGTTTCGCTGACACCTATCCGAGGCACGGACACGCGAATGCGCCCACCGTCGACGCTCATTTCGTCATAGGGCGACAGCAGCACGGAAAGAAGATCTCCCAGCAGCGCCGCCTTGGGTTCCTGACCGGGCACCGGACGCACGAGGTCATGAGCGCGCCCAAGGGCTACCAGCCTATGCGTAAGCTGCCGCGCCATGTCGGCGGTTGATGTCGTCGATCGGTAGGTAATGGCGGTGAGGCCGGACGCGATGTGCAACAGGTTCTTGACCCGGTGGCTCATCTCCCCTGAGAGCAACTCGTGGCCTTCCTCGGCCTGCTTACGTCCGGTGACATCGAGAAAAACTCCAAACATGATCCGGTCGGCGATATCCACATCATCGCCTTGGCCCCTGGAGGAAATCCACCGGACCTCCTCGCCAAGCATAATTCGGAAGTCGATCTCATAGGTGCCCACGGTGGCGCGTGTTGCTGCAAACGCCGCCCTTACTCTGTCGCGATCCGCGGGATGGATGTGCCGAGAGAGATCTTCGAAACTGACATCCGCGCGAGCTGGAAGACCCCAAAGGTCGAAGGCTCGCTCATCCAAGGTGAGGTTGTTGGTATCAACGTTCCAAGACCAGAGGCCTACGCCCGCGGCTTTGATGGCTTGACGGAAGTGCTTCGCATCCCACGGCATTAACGCTCACAGCCACCCTGCCGCGCCGCGATAAGGTGCAAAGTATGAGCTGTAAAGGTTTCCACACGCATCAAGCCAATTCCCTCGCAGAAGCCGGCAAATGAGTCCGATCGTGACCGGGATCAAGGGGTCACCGCACGATTTGTACAAAACCGCACACTAAGCCGCCCGCGATGCGCTCGCCCCGGGGCGGCGACACGGGTGCCGTCGGGGGCGAACTCGATGACGCTGGCGGCGGGCGATGGCATGGCGCGTGTCGTTCAGCGCGGCGTCAAGCATCGGTTGGCTCCTCAGGCGCTGGCGCGGGCACGCAACTGTTTCTTTACTGGCGGGCAGCTCGTGTTGGTGGACAATTTCAGCAGTCATAAGACCGCCGCGGTGCGGACGGCGATCCGATCGGGGGGACCAGCGAGCGCTGACGGTCTCCGCCGGCGTAGCATCCTGCGGAGCGGCTAAGTCTCCGCCTATCCTAGGCTGGTATCAGTGCCTGAACCGACGCCAGAACCCGATGGTGGACGTCCATACCCAACCCATCGATAGTCACCTCCCGCAGCAGCGACACCCCATCGACAGCGGGACCCTCGCGCACCATGGTTTCAACAACCTGGCGATCCAGGGCGGGTTGCAGGGCAGCTTCCATCGCCATGCGCCAGTCCGGACGCTGAAGCGCCAGTGCAGCCAGCACGGCATAGGCGCCCCAGTGCGACACACCCGCGGCAATCAGAAAGTCGGCCGGCACCACACAACCGATCGTCTCCCCCGTGGGCACATGCCCGGCGATCAACGACCTTGGAACAACGCCCATGCCCACCTCGTTCCCACCGTCCCCGATGGCGATCGTGCGCCAGGGACCAGCGGCAAAAAGGCGATCCAACGGCGCGGCGAACGCGGAGATGTCCGCACCGCGCATGTTATAGGTCCGCCCATCAGCAGCCGGGCCGCATCGCTCGATGGAGATCACCCAATCGATGCCGCGCCGCCGCCACAAATCGACGATCGCGCCGACCGGCTGATTCTGTTCCGCGGCATCGATCGGCACATCCGCCACCCCGGCCGCGGCCATCGCCGTTCGGCAGGCCGACGCACAAATCGTGTCGGTCGCCAGTCGGCAATCCAAGCCCGACCGGCGGAAAGCCAGCGCCAGCAGCGCCGCGCCGGCCGGACCGTCGGTTTCCGCCGCCGGGGGATCGGCGCCGGGAACGAAAAACCCCGTGATCAGGCCAATTACCGGCGCGGGCGATGCCGCCAGCGCAGACGTCGCACGCCTCAGGCCACCGGCCGTTGCCTGGAAGACAGCATCCATGCCCCGGCCGACGCTCTGGTGGATCACGGCCTCGATCCGATCGATCCGGACGTTCGGCGTCACAGAACCGACAGAGATGTATTCCGCAGATCGGTAATCAGCATGCTTCCCGGCGCGTGGGTGATGCAGAATTCCGGCTTCACCTGTGCGATCACCGCCTGTGGCGTCACCCCGCAGGCCCAGAATACCGGAATTTCATCGGCCGCGATCGGCACGGCATCGCCGTAGTCCGGCTTGCCGATGTCCGCGATGCCGATCGACCCCGGCAACCCAAGATGCACCGGCGCCCCATGCACCGACGGAAACCGCGACGTTATCTGCACCGCTCGGATTGCATCCGCCGGCTTCAGCGGCCGCATCGACACCACCAGCGGGCCGTTGAACACCCCGGCCGAGGCGCATGGAATGCTGGTCCTGTACATCGGCACGTTGGACCCACACGATATGTGGCGAACCTCGATCCCATCCTCGATCAGCGCTTCCTCGAACGAGAATGAACAGCCGATCGCGAAGCTGACCAGATCGTCGCGCCATACGTCGCGCACGTCGGTGGGTTCGGCGGTCAGTTCCCCGTTCCGCCAGACCCGGTAGCGCGGGATGTCGGTGCGGACATCCAGCTCCGCCCCCAGCGTCGGAAAATGCGGATCGCCCGGTTCGGACACCGCCAGGATCGGGCATGGCTTCGGGTTGGCCACGGCGAACCGCAGGAAATCGCCGGCCAGCGCCTTCGGCAGAATCACCAGATTGGCCTGCACGTTGCCGGGCGCCAGGCCGGAGGTCGGGCCGGTAAACGATCCGGTACGGATGCGCGCCCTCTCCCGCTCTCCGGCGTCACCCCGCACATCGGCAATGGCGTTCATCTCGCGGTCCCTCGTCGCTGATCGCGATCAGGCTAGAACCCGTGGTATAAGCGCGCAACAGGAGGAATCACGCCCATGAGCGCACCACCGTTCCAACTCGGCAAAATCGGCCATGTCGCCCTGTACGTCGCGGACATCGCGCGTTCAGTCCGGTTCTATACCGACGTGCTGGGATTCGAGATGTCGGACGAATACCAGGACGACATGATGCCCGGAGGGGCGGCGTTCCTGCGCTGCAACCGCGACCACCACGGCATCGCACTATTCAAGGCGTCAGAGACAAACCCGTCCGGCGCCGGCCTGCACCACATGGCGTTCGAGGTCCCGACGCTGGACGATGTGGTGAAAGCCCGCGCGCATCTGCGCCAGCACAATGTGGAAATCGACTTCGACGGCCGCCGGCGCGCCGGGGTGCAAATCGCGGTGGAGTTCCGCGATCCGGACAACCACCGGCTGGAGATCTACTGGGGCATCGACCAGATCGGCCCCGGCGAGGCCGCCCGGCCGGCGCACGAATGGAAAGGCGCGTTGAGTCTGGAAGCCGCGATCGCCGATCCGGTCCCGGGACAGGACACATCGCTGAAGGATCCCGGCATTCTGCGCGCTTGAACGTTCGTGCTTTGCGGCGATCCGGCCCGGCGTGATATCGTTCGCGTATGGGATATTGGGGAAAGATCATTGGCGGCACCGCGGGCTTCTTCGTCGGTGGCCCGTACGGCGCGGTGATCGGCGCGGCCTTGGGCCATGCCGCCGATACCGGCTCGATCGAGAATGTGCGGCTGCCGTTCATGCAGAACGCCATGCCGAACGCCGCCCGAGTGGCCGGCATGCTGGGCCGGCGGGAGGAAGTGTTCGCCATTACCGTCACCGTGCTGGCCGCGAAACTGGCCAAATGCGACGGCGCCGTCAGCAGGCTGGAAATCGACGCGTTCAAACGCAACTTCCGCATACCCCCCGCATCCGCCCGCGGCGTCGGCCGGCTGTTCGACCAGGCCCGCGACAGTTCCGAATCGTTCGAGCCTTATGCCGCGCAACTGGCCGAGGCGTTC
>JAKBCJ010000373.1 GCA_021807975.1 Pseudomonadota bacterium
CTGCACCGCATAGCCCAGTTCGTGCAGCACCTCGGCGATGCCGGACATGCCGATGCCGCCGATGCCGACGAAGTGGATGGTGCCGATGGAAAGAGGAAGGGCTCTCATGCGTGTTTGTCCGCCGTCAGCGCGGCCATTTGGGATTCGACCAGATCGGCCAGCCGGGACGCCGCATCGGCTTTGGCCTGCGTCCGGGCAGCGACCGCGGCGCCGGTCAGACCGACCGGATCGGCCAGTAGTTCGGTCAGCAGCGCGGTCAGAGCGTCCGGGGTGAATGCGGGTTGCGGGATAACCCGGGCAGCGCCCGCGTGTTGCAGAGCGAGGGCATTGGCGGATTGATGATCGTCGATCGCACCGGGCAGCGGCACCAGGATGGCTGGGCGCCCCGCGACCGCGAGTTCAGCGACGGTCGAGGCGCCAGCCCGGGCGATCACCAGATGGGCGGCGACCAGCTGATCGGCGACATCGCCGAAGAACGGCGCCAGGTCAGCGGCGATGAAGCTGGCGGCATAGGCCGCTGTGACCCGCTGCATATCCTCGGCGCGAACCTGCTGCACCAGAGTAATTTTGGAGCGGATCGCCTCGGGTAAGGCGGCCAAGGCAGCGGGGACAACATCGCTGAATACACGCGCACCCAACGACCCGCCTAGCACGAGCAGCCGGATGCGATCGCTTGCGGCGATGTAGCCGGTTTGCGCCAGGGCGGCGATCGCCGGGCGCACCGGATTGCCGGAAACCACCGTCTTCGTGCCCGACGGGACACGCGTCGTATTCTCGAACCCCAGCGCCAGCACGTCCGCCCGCCGGGCCAGGAACCGGTTGGCCCGTCCCAGCACGGCGTTCTGCTCTTGCAGGATCACCGCCGGACGATGCCGCAGCATGCGCGCCGCCAGAATCGGGGCCACGCTCGGATAGCCGCCGAAGCCCACCACACAACCGGCGCCAAGGCGCGCCAGGATGCCGCGCGCCTGCACGACACCGGCGGCCATGGACCCCACAGCCTTGATACCGCGCCAGGCGCCGCGACCGGCGATACCGGCACCACGGATCACGTACTGCTCGCGCCCGGCGAAAACCGGGCTTTTCAAACCGCCGGAACGGGCGTCGGTCATCAGCACCACGCGATGCCCGCGCGCGATCAGTTCGGCGGCCAGCGCTTCCGCGGGGAAGAAATGCCCGCCCGTCCCGCCGGCGGCGATGACGATGGGTTGCACCGCAGGCCCCCTCATGCTGGTTCATCCCGTCCGCGGCGGCGGGTCAGCGCCAGCAGCATGCCCATACCCAGCGCGATGGCGATGGCCGACGACCCGCCATAGGAGATGAACGGCAGCGTCATGCCCTTGGTCGGGATCAGCCCCAGCGTGGAGGCCATATTGATGAAAGCCTGCAGTCCAAATCCGGTGACAAGGCCGGTGCAGGACAGCACGATGAACAAGTCTTGCTCCCGCAGCAGGCGCAACAGGCCGCGCATCACGATGAAAGCGAAGATCGACAGGATGATCGCGCACAGGATCATGCCGAACTCCTCGCCCGCGACGGCATAGACGAAGTCGGCATGGGCATCGGGCAGAATATCCTTCACCCGGCCCTCACCCGCGCCACGGCCAAGAAAGCCGCCGTTGCCGAACGCCTCCAGCGCGGTGTTGATCTGATAGTGGTCGCCCTCGCCCTTCCAGTAGCCGTCGAAGCGGACGCGGACATGCGGCAGGAAGGTGTAGGCCATGACCGCGCCGCCACCCATCAGTCCTACGGCGGCGCCAACCAGATAAAGCGGCAGGCCGTTGACGTAGAGCTGCGCCAGGAACACCGACGTCACCACCAGCAGCATGCCAATATCCGGCTGCGACTTCAGCAGCAGCAGAATAATCGCGCAGATGAAGCCTGCCAGCAGCATGCCGGGGAATCGCGGCGACCGCTTGCCCTCGGCCAAAAGCCACGCGGCGGTCACGGCAAAGCACGGCTTCAGGAATTCACTTGGTTGCACCGACATGCCGGGCAACGAAATCCAGCGGCGGGCGCCCTTGATGTCCATGCCGATCACCATGGTCGCCGCCGTCATCGCCAACGCTATGGCGCATCCGATCATCGCCAGCCGCCTGATTTCCCGCGGCGACAGCATCGACACCCCGACCACGACCAGCCCGGCGATCGCCAGGAAGAACACCTGCTTGAAAATGAAGGTCTCGCGTGACGTGCCGATGCGTTCCGCCACGGCGGGACTGGCGGCGAGCATCATGACATAGCCAAGCCCGATCAGCGTGCCGATGGCCCCCAGCGTCCAGTGATCGACGCTCCACCACCACCGACCCAGCAAGGAGTTATCGGCGCGCGACAATGACGGCATCAGGCGTCTCCCGCTTTCAGGTTAAGCGCCAGTGCGGCGAAGCGGTCGCCGCGCTGGTCGTAGCCGGTGAACTGATCCCAGCTGGCGCAGGCCGGCGACAGCAGCACGACGGGGGCATTGGTTGCCTTGGCGGCGGCAAAAGCGGCCGGAACGGCGGATTCAAGCGTGCCAACCATATCGAACGGCACACCCTCGCGGGTCAGCGTGGCGGCGAATTGCGGGGCATCGCGGCCGATCAGCAGGGCGCGGGCGATGCGCGGGAACAGAGGCACCAGCGGCTCGATCCCGCCCTCTTTCGCCATGCCGCCGGCGATCCAGATCAGCCGGTCGTAGCAGACCAACGCGCGTTCGGACGCGTCGGCGTTGGTGGCCTTGCTGTCGTTGATGAAGGTGACGCCGTCGATGGTGACGATACGCTGCTGGCGGTGCGGCAGGCCCGGATAGCTGGCCAGCCCAGCGGCGATCACCGGGTCGGATACCCCCAGGAACCGCGCCATCGCCGTCGCCGCCGCGGCATTCTGCGCGTTATGCGCCCCCGGCAGCGCCGCACCGCCCGCCAGCGGTGTTTCGGTGCCGGACACCCGCACCACGCGGGCTGGCTGTGCGTCGAGCCAGCCGGCCATTTCCCGCGAACCCGCATCGTCGGTCCCGACCACCGCGAGGTCGTCCGCCGTCTGGCGGGCAAAGATCGAGCGCTTGGCCATGGCATATCCAGCCATGTCGCCGTGGCGATCGATGTGGTCGGCGCTGAGGTTGAGCATAACCGCCGCATCGAAGCGCACTGTCGCGAGTCGCTCCAACATATAGGAGGACATTTCCAGCACGTACACTCCATCATGTGGCAAAAGCGGCAGCGACAACGCCGCCGGCCCCAGATTCGCCCCCGCGGCGACCGGAATCCCCGCCGAGTCCAGGATGTGCGCCAGCAGCGCCGTCGTGGTGGATTTGCCGTTGGTCCCCGTAACGCCCACAAACCGCGCCCGCGACCCCGACGCTCGGACGGCCTGGAACAGCAGTTCGACATCGGTCAGAACCGGCACACCCGCATCCAACGCCCGCCGAGCAACGGGATGCGGGATCGGGAGCCGGTGCGGAATGCCGGGGGACAGCACCAAAGCGTCGAAGTCGAATGGCCCATCGGCCAGGTCACGCAGGACGATCGGCCGGGCCGTTGTGGCAGGTGCCCCGCCCTTTATCGTCACGGCGGGCGCGCGGCCTTGCGCCATCGCGGCAAGTGCCTGGCCCCCTGGTGTCATGGCGGGCGAAGGCCCGCCATCCACGCCTTGCGGGCCCGGGTCGAACAAAGGCGTGGATGGCCGGCCTTCGCCCGCCATGACGGTGTGCGCGTCGGCTGCGGAGCCCACGACAACCGGGTCCACGACCGCGGGACGAGCGCCATCAGGGCCGGCGGCGGCGGTCAACGCGTCCCGCGAAGCCGCGTTATCGTCCCAAGCCACGACATCGGCACCCATGGCGTGCAGCGCAAGCGCCGCCGGCGCGCCGTTCTTGCCAAGGCCCAGAACGGCGAAGCGCTTGCCGCTGAACAGCGTGGGAGCGAACGTGCTCATCGGATTTTCAACGTCGCCAAACCGACCAGCGCCAGGATCATCGAGATGATCCAGAAACGAATCACGATTGTCGGCTCCGCCCACCCCTTCTTCTCGAAATGGTGATGCAGCGGTGCCATCAGGAACACCCGCCGGCCGGTGCGTTTGTACCAGAACACCTGGATCACGACCGACAGCGTCTCCACCACGAACAGGCCGCCGACGATCATCAGCACGATCTCATGCTTGGTGACCATCGCCACCGCGCCCAGCGCCCCACCCAGCGCCAATGCGCCGATATCGCCCATGAACACCGCGGCGGGCGGGGCGTTGAACCACAGAAACCCCATGCCGGCCCCCACCAGCGCCGCACAGAACACCGCCAGCTCACCCGCGCCGACCACGGGATTGAGTTGCAGGTAGTCGGCGAAAATACGGTTCCCCACCAGATAGGCGATCAGCATGAACACCGAGGCCGCGATCATCGTCGGCACGATCGCCAACCCGTCCAGCCCATCGGTCAGATTCACCGCGTTGGATGCGCCCATCATCACCAGCGTGCCGAACACCGGGAAGAACCAGCCCAGCTGGATAACGACTTCCTTGAACACCGGCACCGTCAGGGCGGTGCCCAACGGCCCGCGCGCCAGCATGGTGATCCAGATCGCGGCAGCAAACCCCACCAAGGCCTGCACGATCAGCTTCGCCCGCCCCGGCACGCCGCGCGTGTTGCGCTTCGTCACCTTCAGGTAGTCGTCCCAGAACCCCAGCGCACCATAGCCCAGGGTGACGAACAGCACCGGCCAGACGTAGTCATTCTTCAGATCGACCCACAGCAAGGTGGAAATCGTCAGGCTGCCCAGGATCAGCAACCCGCCCATCGTCGGCGTGCCCTTCTTCTCCACCAAATGGCGCTCCGGCCCATCCAGCCGGATCGGCTGGCCTTGCTTCTGCACCGACTTCAGCCAACGGATCACCGACGGCCCCAGCACGAAACTGACC
>JAKBCJ010000024.1 GCA_021807975.1 Pseudomonadota bacterium
GCCTCTGCCAGGGTGCCCATTAGCGGGATAGCAAAATCGCCTGATGCCGACGTCTTTTTCTGTCCTGGATATGGTGCATCGCATTCCGTTGACGGCGCGCACCGTGCTGTTCGCCGGCTGCGGCAACGGCGACCTGGCCCGCATCTACCGGGCGATGAACCCGAAAGCCACGCTGCTGGCGATCGAACCGGACCCGGTGGCCGCCGAACAAGCGGCCCGCCACTGCGACCAGGCCGTCAATGCCAGCGTTCAGGCTGATCCATTGCCGTTCGACCTGCCAGACGGCATCGATTGCATCGTTTATGGCCAAACCCATGACTTGAACGATCCGGGGGGCGTGCTCGCCCGGCACGCTGCGTCGCTCAGTGCGGGTGGGATTGTCCTGCTGGCGGTGCCTAACCGGGAATATTGGCGCCTCACCGAACAACTGCTGCGCGGTCTGCCGGAACCCGGCGGCGCGGACCTTGAAAGCGCGGGCCCCGGGCAGATGGGCCATACGCAGGCAAGCGCGGCGGCGGCGTTCGCCCGGATCGGCCTGTCGGTTCGCGACATGGTTGCACTGGACCCAGACCCCGAAGCCGCTGAATCGTTTCGCGAGGCGCTGTCACCGGCGCTGTCGGCCCTGGATATCGATCAAGCGGATTTCGCCAGCCGCAGCTCGGCCAGTCACTGGCTCTGCCGAGCCGCGGCATATCCCGTGAAGCCACTGATTGTCGCGGGCAACATCCGCAAGCAGATCGGCGGCGTTTACGATGTTCGGATCGTGCATCCGTTCCAGGCCCTGGCCGCCGAGGCCGACGTCAGGGCGTCGGTGGTCGATGCCCTGGAGGTCAAACCGCCCGAGGACGACTCG
Organism: Pseudomonadota bacterium; assembly: GCA_021807975.1. GTDB lineage: Bacteria > Pseudomonadota > Alphaproteobacteria > Acetobacterales > Acetobacteraceae > Rhodopila. The sequence continues at coordinate 854 of JAKBCJ010000024.1, forward strand.
CCGCGGATATTCATCATCCACCGGCCGTCGTTGTTCGGCCCCCCCGGTCTGGACACGCTGAAGAAAATGTCCGCGGCAGGCTATCTGGCGGTGAGCGAATTCGACGACCACCCTGATCATTTCGTGATGATGCAGCTCGGCGGCGACATATCGTTCATCGGCGTCCATGCGATCCAGACCAGCACGCCCGCGATGGCCGCGGCTTTACGCCAGTACAACCCCGAAATCGCGATATTTCCCAACGCGATCATGTCGCTGCCAGAGATCGGGAACTTCGCCGACCCGTCGTCGCTGACCGTCTTCTTCGGTGCGTTGAACCGGCAGGCGGACTGGCAGCCGCTGATGCCGACGCTCAATAAAGTCGCCTGGATGGCCGGAAGCCGCTTGAAATTCCAGGTGGTCCACGACCGGGGATTCTTCGATGCCCTGGAAACGGAGCATAAAACCTTCACGCCGATCAGCGATTACCAAGCCTATCTGAACATTCTGGGCGGCTGCGAAATCTCTTTCATGCCGCTGGGCGATACCGTGTTCAACCGGGCGAAATCAGACTTGAAGTTCATCGAGGCGGCGGCATGCCGAACCGCCGCTTTAGCCAGCGCCGTTGTCTATGGCGACAGTATCGACGATGGCCGCACCGGTCTGCTGTTTCGCGACCCGATGGAGTTTCAGGCCAACTTGCTGCGGTTGATCGCAATGCCGGAACTGGCGCAAAGCCTGGGCGATGCCGCCCGAAGTTACGTAGCGCGGGAGCGGATGCTGGCCTATCAGATGGCCGCCCGCACCAACTGGTACCGTTCGCTGTGGAACCGGCGCGAGGAACTCGAACGCGCGCGCACGATCAGGCTGCGGCAGCGACTCGCAGCCTGAACCGGCGATTTGGCCATCAGTGCGACATCAGCACCGGCAGCGTCATGTGCCGCAGCAGATCGCGGGTCACCCCGCCCATGATCATCTCCCGGGTGCGCGAATGTCCGTAGCCGCCGACGACCAGCAGGTCGGCGCTGATGTCGGAAGCGTAGTCCAGCAGCACGTCGGCCGGGGAAAGCCCATCCGGCACCATCGTCCGCGCCGCCGATACATTCAGACGATGGCGCGCCAGATGTTCAGCGACCTCCGCGGTCGGCAGGTCGTCGTCCAGCCGGGGGCGGGATGACTCTACGGTCAGCACCGTGACCTTGGCCGATGCAGCCAGCACCGACAGCGCGTCATGAACGGCGCGGGCCGATTCGCGCGTCGGCGTCCAGCCGATCAGGGCATTGGCACCGATCTCGCCGAACCGGCCGGCATAGGGGATCAACAGCAATGGCCGTCCGGCGGTCATCAGTATGTCCTCGACCAGCGTCCGGGCGGCGGCAGGCAGCGGATTATCCGGATCGGCCTGGCCCACGACGATCAGATCGGCGGCCTGAACGCGCCGCGTCACTGCCGGAACCAGCGGACCGGATTCGAACAGCCAATCGCCGTTCACACCCTCCCGGCGCAGCAATTCCCGGAAACTGCCCTCGACGATCGCCGCCTTGGCCCGGGACTGGCTGTCGATCTGCTTGGCAAACTCCGGCAGCGCCCACAAATCCGGATAGCCGCCAAGTGCGAAGGCCATGTCCGCCGGCAGCAGCAGTTCCAGCGGACACAACGCCGTCACATGGGCATCGTGCCGCCGAGCCAGCCTGATAGCGACCGCCAGCTTGACGTCGTCCCGGGGGGAACCATCCAGCAGAACGACCATGTCGCGAAGACTCATGGCAATCTCCTTATCTTCCGTTCAAGGCGGGTCATGCGCCGGTTTGCCGGCGCCGGCATTGACCCGGGTCAACAAATGCACCGGAGATGGCAACGGCCCGCGAACCGCTGTAATAGTGGCGCCACGATGTTGAACATGAACCGTCGATGCACTCCGACACCGATCCGGCGATGAGCCCCGGGACGCCCGAAGGCGGCTTTCATCGGTCGCTGGAGGCTGCCGATATCGGCCTCTGGCGCTGGGACCCCGGGACAGGTTCGGTCGGGCTGTCAGACAAAGCCGCCAGCCTGCTTCTGGGTTCCGCCGACAGCCGGCCGTGGAACTATGCACGCATGATCGACGCCTTGCATCCGGACGATCGAGCGGCTGCCGAACGGGCCTTGCGGACCAGCGCTGATACGGCAGGGAAATTCGATTTCGAGGCACGTTCCCTGACAACCGGCCGCTGGCTGCGTGTGCGCGGCCAGGCATTCGCGGCCGAAACGGGTGCGGATGCCGCCGGCACGGGCCGCCCGGCGGAAGTGGCGGGGATTCTGGTCGATGCCGGGTGCCGCACACCCGCCCACGAGGTCAACAGCCGGCTGGCCGCCATCGTGACATCGTCGGACGATGCGATCGTGGCGCAGACACTGGACGGGACCGTGACCGACTGGAACCGCGGCGCCGAGGCATTGTTCGGTTACACCGCGGCGGAGGCCATCGGCCGGTCACTGTCCTATCTGCTGCCGCCCGGCCGGGAGCATGAAGCCGCCGAAATCGCCGCTCGGCTCGCGCGGGGGGAGCGGATCGAGAATTACGAATCGGTTCGTCTGCGGAAAGACGGCTCGGCCATCGACGTTCTGCTGACAATATCCCCTCTGTTCGATGCCGAGGGCCGGCGGATCGGTGCATCGAAAGTCGCGCGCGACATTACCGTGGCCAGACGCGCGCAACTGGCCCTGCAAGAGCGCGAAGCGCATCTGCGTTCGGTGCTGGATACGGTTCCGGATGCCATGATCGTGATCGACAGCAGCGGAATCATGCGTTCGTTCAGCGCCACGGCCGAACGGCTGTTCGGCTATCGGGCGGAGGAGGCCGAGGGCCAGAACGTGTCGATCCTGATGCCTTCGCCCTACCGGGAGAATCACGACTCCTATCTCCAACGGTATTTTGCCACGGGTGAGAAAAGGATCATCGGCCGGGGCCGGGTCGTGGTGGGGCTTCGCCGGGATGGTTCCACGTTTCCGATGGAACTGGCGGTCGGTGAGATGGACCTTGGCGGCATCCGTTCGTTCACCGGGTTCGTCCGCGACCTGACGGAGCGGCAGGAGACCCAACAGCGGCTGCAGGAACTGCAGGCGGAGTTGATCCACATGTCGCGGTTCACCTCCATGGGGGAGATGGCATCGACCCTGGCGCACGAACTGAACCAGCCGCTGACGGCGGTTGCCAGCTATCTGAACGGGTGCCGGCGGCTGCTGGACGGAACCGAAACCGTCCATAACCTGATGTTGCGGGATGCGATCGACCGGGCGGCGGACCAGGCTTTGCGGGCCGGGCAGATCATCCGGCGGCTGCGGCAGTTCGTGTCGCGCGGCGAGAGCGAGCGGAACGTCGAAAGCCTGCCCAAACTGATCGAGGAAGCCAGCGCGCTGGCCCTTGTCGGCATCAAGCAAACCGGCGTTCGGGTTAGCTTCATCTTCGATCCGCGTATCGATTTCGTGGTGGTGGACAAGATCCAAATTCAGCAGGTAATCCTGAACCTGATGCGCAACGCCATCGAGGCGATGCAGGAAACCGAACTGCGCGAACTGCGGATTGCCACCACCGAACAACCGGAGGGAATGGTGGAGGTGCGGGTAACCGACACCGGCCCCGGCATCGCGCCCGAGATCATGGCCCAGTTATTTCAGCCTTTCGTGACATCGAAGCCTCATGGGATGGGGGTAGGCCTGTCGATCTCCCGCACCATTGTAGAAGCACATGGCGGCAAGCTGTGGGCCGAAGACAATCCAGGCGGCGGAACCATTTTCCGGATGACCCTGAAATCGCTCAGCAAGGAGGAACTGGCCGATGGCGACTGATGCCGTGGTTCACCTGATAGACGATGACGATGGCGTGCGGCAGGCGGTTGCATTCCTGCTGACGACCTCGGGTTTCGCGGTTCGGGTGTATGAATCCGCGTCGGCGTTCCTGGACGCACTGGCGTCGGTGCAGCCTGGCTGCATCGTTACCGACGTGCGGATGCCGGGAATGGACGGGCTGACGCTGCAACGGGAGTTGAAAGCGCGCGGCGTCCAGTTGCCGGTCATCGTCATCACCGGTCATGCGGACGTGCCCCTGGCAGTGGAGGCTATGAAATCAGGCGCGGTGGATTTTATCGAGAAACCGTTCAATGACGAATCATTACTGTCCGCGATCAGGGTCGCGATCGACCGGCATGTCCGCAACAGCCGCCGGGACGACGAAGTGGCCGCGATCAAGCTGAAACTGGACAGCCTTTCGCTGCGGGAGCGAGAGGTTCTGGACGGACTCATTGCCGGTTTACCAAACAAAACAATCGCATACGACCTTAAGATCAGTTCCCGCACGGTTGAGGTTCACCGGGCGAATCTCATGACCCGGATGGGCGCGCACAGCGTTGCTGATCTGGTTCGAATGGTGTTCGTCGTACGCTCCCCTGTTTGACTTGGATCAAAGCCGGTCCGGCCGAAGTCTCATACGCTCCAGCGGCGGGATCGTATGAAGACGTATATGGGAAGGCTGGAGTCCAATAATGGCCAAAAGGCGAAATCTCGTCATCATCGTCGATGACGACCAGGCAGTGAGGGATTCGTTGCGGTTTTCCCTTCAGTTGGAGGGCCTCTGCGTGCATGTTCACGGCGGTGCCGCGGCCCTGCTGGCAGACCCGGCCCTGAGCCGGGCCGGGTGCGTGATCCTGGATCACCGGATGCCGCAACTGGACGGGTTCGCGCTGCTGAGCACGGTGCAGGAGCGTAATCCCGGTTTGCCGGCGATCCTGCTGACCAGCCACGCCACGCCACGGGTTCGCGCCCGGGCAAACGCCGCCGGGGTCCGGTCGGTTTTGGAAAAGCCGCTGCTGGAAAACATTCTGATGGATAACATCCGGTCGATTCTGAGTTAAATAGTACGTAATATTGCGTAGGATCAAACCGAATACCGGCGATCCGAGCATGCCGATACAACGGCGCCATGGTTTTCCCCATGGCGGAGTTCACCTCGATGTCGGTTTCTCTTTCTGTTGCAGCTAAACATGCCCCATTGCCTTGGGCGCCAGTTGCCGAGGCCGATGGTCTGGAATTGAGCGGCGTTGCGATGCATGTCCCGGCCGACCGTCAAATCTATGGCGAAGGCGATGAGGCCCGCTGCTTCTACAAGGTTGTCAGCGGGGTCGTCCGCACCTGCAGGTTCCTGAACGACGGCCGCCGGCAGATCGATGCCTTCCACATGGAAGGCGAAGTGTTCGGGTTCGAGGCTGGCGCCGACCACCGCATGGCGGCCGAAGCGGTTTCCGACTGCACCGTGATCGCCTATCGCCGCCGCGGTCTGGAGACGATGGTGTTCCAGGACGAAGGGCTTGGCCGCTGGTTCTTCTCCCACGCCATGACCTCCATGGAAATGGCCCGCGAACACTCCCTGCTGCTCGGACGCGGCAGCGCGGCGCAAAAGATTTCCGCGTTCCTGCTGGAGTTCGCCCGCCGCGAAGGCTGCCCCCGCCCCGAAGCCTGCGAATGCACAGTGGATCTGGCAATGAGCCGGCAGGATATCGCCGATTACCTGGGCCTGACGATCGAGACAGTGTCGCGCACCTTGTCGCAACTGGAGCGTGACGGTGTGATCGCGCTGCCGAGCGCCCGGCGGGTGACACTGAAGGACCGGAAGGCGCTGAGGGCGCTTCACTCTTGATGTCGGCTGCGATCTTTCCGCGGCTTGCATAAATGTTATGAATACCCTGCGTGTTATTACTAGCGGTAGCGATATCCATTTCCCACTTCATCGACGCCGGACATTCCGCCCGACTGGAGATGGAGAATTCCGATGAAAACAATTGTCCTTGCCGCGCTTACCGTGTTGGTGATGGGCGCTGCTGCCGCCCGGGCGCAAAGCTATGGTTACGAACGCGCGCCCGCGAACGGCGCTGCTTACAGCCATACGCACGGCAACGGTCAGCATTCCCAAATGGAGGGCGGCGGTTGATCCGCCGCGCCATTCGGGAGACCGATAAGGCCGGGGAGACCCGGCCATTTTATTGCGATGACCGCTGGAATCAGTCACCCTTGAAGTCTGGTTTGCGCTTTTCCAGGAACGCATTCACTGCCTCGCGATGGTCGCCCGTGGCGTGTGCCAGCGCCTGCAGGCTGGCGGACAGTTCCAACAGGGTATCCAGGCGGCTGTGGCGCCCCTCGATCAGCAGGCGTTTGGCCATCCGCACGGCGTACGGCGGGTTGACCGCGATACGGGCCGCAAGGGCCTTGGCGGCGTCCAGCAGTTCAGCGTCGGGCACGACGCGGGATACCAGCCCGGCAGCCAGGGCTTCCTGCGCGCTTAGCATGTCGCCGGTAAAGGCCATCTCGCAGGCCTTGGAGTAGCCGACAACGCGGGGCAGCAGCCACGCGCCGCCGTCGCCGGGAACAATGCCGACCTTGACGAAGCTTTCGGCGAAGCGGGCGCTCTCGCCGGCCACGCGCATGTCGCACATGCAGGCCAGATCCAGGCCGGCGCCGATCGCCGGGCCGTTGACGGCAGCAATGATGGGGACGTCCAGCTTCTCGAACGCCAACGGGATGCGCTGGATGCCGAACTTGTAATACTGCGTGGTCAGGGCCGGCTGCTTGGCACGTTCCTCGAAGTTCTTCTTCATGGCGCGCAAATCGCCGCCGGAGCTGAAGGCCGTGCCGGCGCCGGTCAGGATAGCGACGCGCGCGGTGCGGTCCTGATTCAGCCGTTCCAACGCGGCCACGATGGCATCGACGGTTTCGCGTTCCGATATCGGGTTGCGCATCGCCGGATCGTTCAGCGTGATGGTGACGATCGGGCCGTCCTGTTCGTAGAGGACTCTGTCGGACATGAGTGTTTCCTTATCGTAGGTGAGTTACCGCAGCCCCAGCCCGCGGGCGATGATGCCGCGCAGGATTTCGCGGGTGCCACCGCGCAGGGAGAATGACGGGGCATGCATCGTTGTGTGTGCCAGGACGGAAGCGAAGGCTCGGGTGGATGTCTCGTCCGGCTCCTGATCCACCAGTTGGCGGGCGATTTCCGGCAGTTCCTGTTCCACCAGGGCGCCGAGGTCTTTCACCAGCGCCGCCTGTAGCGCGGGGTTTTCGCCGTTTTGCAGCATGCCGGCCACCGAACGGGACAGGCGGCGCAGGGTCATGAAGTGCGATGTCAGGCGGCCGATGGCGATAGCGCCGGCGTCGGTCGGCGTGGGACCGAGCGCGTTGATGAGTTCGACGAAGAGTTGGAAGGAGGAGAGGAAGCGCTCCGGCCCGCTGCGTTCAAAGGCCAGTTCGCTGGTGACCTGGTTCCAGCCGTCGCCCTCTTTGCCCAGCAGCGCGCCGTCGGGGAGGAAGGCGTCCTGGAACACGACTTCGTTGAAATGATGCTCGCCGGTCAGGGCGATGATCGGGCGGATGGCGATGCCGGGCGTGTTGTGCAGATCGACGATGAACTGGCTGACGCCGCCGTGGCGGTCCCCGGCTTTGCCTTCGCCGGTGCCGGTGCGGCAGAACAGGATCATGTAGTGGGATTTATGGGCGAAGCTGGTCCACACCTTGGTGCCGTTGACCAGATAGCCGCCCTGGACCTTCGCTGCCCGGGTGCGGACGGAGGCGAGGTCGGAGCCGACATCGGGTTCGCTCATGCCGATACAGAAGAATGCTTCGCCGGCAGCGATGCGGGGCAGGATCTTCTTCTGCTCATCGGTGCCGACGCGGATAATCAGCGGGCCGGACTGGCGGTCGGCGATCCAGTGCAGCGCGACGGGCGCGCCGGCGGCGAGCATTTCCTCCTGCACCACGTAGCGTTCCAGAGAGGAGCGTTCGTGGCCGCCGTGTTCCTTGGGCCAGTTCATGCCGATCCAGCCGCGCTGGCCCATCTTGCGGGAGAAGTCGGCGTCCATACCGGTCCAGGATTCGGCTTTTTCGACCGGCGTGCGGGCGGCGAGTTCGGTGCGCAGGAAGTCGCGGACTTCCAGACGCAGGGCTTCTGCCTGTGGGGATGGCGGCGGGGGCGGGAAACTGAAGGCGTTCACCGGGCGGGTCCTTCGCGCAGAACGGGGGGTTGGGTTACCAGCCGGTAGCGTGGCGGCCGCGGAGGGTCAAGGGAGAGAGTCGGTCAGACCGGGCGTTGTTGGGGGGCGATTCCCGTCTTCTTGTTCGAGCGTGGCTGCCCGGATGGTTTCCAGTTGGGGTCGGCGGAGCGCATCGCTGCGTCGATGAGGGCGTTGATGCTGGCGACCGTATTGGGATGGGGTGGGGATTGTCTTTTCGGCGCCTCAGTTTTCTGTGTGTGGGATTTTGTTTCTTGGATTGGGATTTTCGGGGCGTTTGGAGGACTGGGGAGGACAGTTAGCATGGCTTGGGCCGCGATGTGGCGGGTCCACCCGTCCTGGTCCGCGGCGCCGTGCGTGGCTTCACGTTTGCGGCGCTGCTGCCGTTGGCGGAGCAGGCGGTTGTGGGCGACGAGCGAGGCACGGATCATCGCTGCGTATTGGGCGTTCAGCTTGATCACGATGTTTATGTCGTTTGCGTGGACGCGGATCAGGCAAAGCAGGTCTTCGGCTTGCGCTCTGGCGGCGATGCATTGGGCGGCTAATTCCGCCTCGTCGGGGTTGACCGGGGCGAGCGCGGCTATTCTGGCGATAGCGGCGTGGTTTCTGGCGAGGATCGCCTCCGGGGTATCCTCGATCGGTGGGGGCAGCAGCCAGATGCGAACGTCGCCGATGTCATCCTATTCGTGTCGCAACCGGTTGCCGAGGCTCCGGATATCCCTCCGGGGAGTCGCGGCCTTGCAGCCAGGTCGCGATTCCCCGGAAGGACGGGTTGCTTTCGCAACGGGTCTTTTACTCAATCGCCGAAGACGATTTGGCCAGTTCCCGCAGGATAAATTTCTGAATTTTCCCGGTGGACGTCTTGGGAATGTCACGGAAAACAAACGTCTTCGGCACCTTAAACCGAGCCATGTGGAGCCGGCAGAAGTCGCGGAGTTCGTCGGCGGTGACTTCCGCCCCTACTTTTAGTTCGATGAACGCACAGGGCGTCTCGCCCCACTTTTCATCAGGTTGAGCTACCACTGCCGCGCTCAATACCGCAGGATGGCGGTATAATGTCTCCTCGACCTCGATCGACGAAATATTCTCGCCGCCCGAAATGATTACGTCTTTCGAGCGGTCGCGGATTTTCGCGTATCCGTCCGGCTGCATCACCGCCAGATCGCCGGTATGGAACCATCCGCCGGCAAACGCCTGTTCCGTCGCGGCGGGGTTCTTCAGATACCCCTTCATCGTGATGTTCCCGCGGAACATGATCTCGCCCATCGTTTCGCCATCCCAAGGGACCGGCTGCATCGTCGCGGGATCCAGCACTGTCATTGCCTCCTGCAACGGCGTGCGAACGCCCTGACGTCCGTTGCGTTCCGCCCGCTTGTCGATCGGCATGAACGCCCAGTTTTCCTGCTTGGAACAGACGCCGGCCGGCCCGTAAACCTCCGTCAGCCCATAGACATGCGTCAGTTCGATCCCGATCTGCTCGGCACCCTCGATAATGGCCGCCGGAGGAGCCGCACCGGCCACCTGGGCCTGGATTCGATGCGAAATTCCCGCCCGCAGTTCCGCCGGCGCATTGATCAGCATCGAATAGACGATCGGCGCCCCGCACATATGGGTCACCCCGTTGTCGCGGATGGCATCCAGCATCGCCTTCGCCTCCACCCGCCGCAGGCACACATTCACCCCTGCGCGCTCCGCCATCGTCCAGGGGAAGCACCAGCCGTTGCAGTGGAACATCGGCAGCGTCCACAGGTACACCGCATGATGCGGCATTCCCCAGTTCAGGATGTTGCTGACCGCGTTCAGGTGCGCACCGCGATGATGGGTCACCACGCCCTTGGGGTCGCCCGTGGTGCCCGAGGTATAACCCAGCGCGATGGCATCCCATTCGTCCGCCGGGTTCTGCCAGGCGTAGTCGGGGTCGCCCTCGGCCAGGAACGCCTCGTATTCGATTTCCCCCAGCAGGTCGCCGTGCGGCCAGGCCGGATCGTCGATGTCGATCACCAGTGGCTTGTCGTCCATCAGCGCCAGCGCCCCGGCGATCGCGGCTGAGAACTCCCGATCCGTGATCAGCACCTTCGCCCCGCCGTGGCGAAGCTGGAAGGCGATGGCCTCGGCATCCAGGCGGGTATTCAAAGTGTTCAGCACCGCGCCGCACATCGGCACGCCGAACGCGGCCTCATACATCGGGGGGGTATTAGGGGCGATGATCGCAACCGTATCGTTCTTGCGCACGCCACGTCTGGCCAGCGCTGAGGCCAGGCGGCGGCAGCGCGCGTAGGTCTGCTTCCAGGTCCATTTCCTGTCGCCATGCACGACCGAGAGCTTCTCGGGATAGACATAGGCCGCGCGCTCGATAAACGTCAGCGGCGTCAGCGGCGTGTAATTTGCCTGTGTCTTCGGCAGGTCGTCGTATGGACTGGTCATGGCGGCTACTCCCTTGACATGGGGACATAAACCCTGCTCGGCGCCCCGGCAATCAGACGATCGAATACCGGCTGTCCAGGCCCGGGCAACGCCCCGGCGGATCGATCAGGAACAGCGCCTGAATGACGATCAGGTAGCCGTATGTCCACGGCCACTCGCCCGGCGCCGAATACAGCCCGAACCAGAGATTCACCGCCATCAGCAGGCCTAGCAGCGAGGCGATACGTGTCAGCCCACCCAGCATCAGGGAGACGCCGATCAACACTTCAAGCCCGTAAATCAACGGACCGAACACCGCGATGTGGGGTACGATCAGCCGGTCGTACAGATAGGCCTGCAGCGGCATGGCGGCATGGGCCACGACCTGCTTCATCCAATATAGCTGCCCATCGTAGTTCGGCGGGATTTTCCACAGCGATTGCTGCCACCACATGACGCCCATCGCCAGACGCAGCAGCCAAATCCCGATCCCGCGCGGGGTGCGCTGATAGGGCTGGCGCTGCCAGGCCGAAGACGCGATCGCGCCGCTCAGCAACAGCAGCACCCACAGCACCGCTGTTGGCCAGATCGGATCGGTCAGCAGCGCCCAGAGGTCGGTCGCGGCGTTGGGTTCGGTTTCACGTTGGCGCTCTCCATGCCCGCGCCGTCGCGGCCAGAAGATTAAGCGCATCGTGCGCCCCGTTAGCCTCACCTTTTTCGAAGTCGCCGTCGATCTGGCCCATTTGGTTGTTGACATGGGCGAAGCAGATCAACGGCCGGGCGCGCGCCCGGGCGAACGCGTACAAGGCCGCCGCCTCCATTTCCACCGCCAGCACGCCGCTTGCCCGGGCGGATTCGATTGCTGCCTAAGTTTCCCGTTACGGGGCATCGGTGGTCCAGGTTGCGCCTTGCGGCACCGCCGGCACATGGTTTGCGAGTCCCGCCGCGATTCGCCGCACCAAGGCCGCATCGGCCTCGGCAAAGTCCGCCGGCGCCGCGTAATGCAAGCTCGTCCCCTCATCCCGCAGTGCCCGGTCTATCAGAATGAAACAGGGCGTCGGGCCGAACTGGGCAATCTGCCCGGAGGAGGTCACGCTGACCAGGAAGCGGCAGCCGGAGGCGAACAGTTGCTCCGCCACCAGCACCGCGAACGGTGCCCCGACCGCGCAGCCGACCACGCCGAAGGTCTCGGTTTCATGCACCACGTCGTACAGGTCGGTGTGGTAGCAGGCCCAAAACGGATTGCGCCGCGCCTGCCCGCTGGCCACCATCGCTCGGCAGATGTCGCCGTCGGGGTCCAGCACGCAGATTTCCGGCACGTTGCCGTCTGGAATACCCTTCTGGCGCCGGGCTTCGCGTAGCAGGTTTTCCGGCTGGAAAACCGATGGCGCTGTGTAATCCTTAGTTACCATAGACCAGCGTCGGCAGCCACATCGTCAGCGCCGGCACGTAGGTGATGATCCCCAGCACGATCAGCAGCAGGATCAGGAACGGCAGGATGCCCCGGATTACCTCGCCAATCGGCGCATCGGAGATGGTGGAGAGCACATAGAGGTTCAACCCGACCGGCGGGTGAATCAGTGCGATCTCCATATTATGGGAGAAGATGATGGAGAAATGCACCGGATCGACACCCAGCGGGATCAACGCGGGCGCCAGGATCGGAATCACCAGCAGCAGTGCCGCGACAACCTCCAGGAAGCAGCCCAGGACCAGCAGCAGCACGTTGATCGACAGCAGGAACGCCCAAGTGGGCATGTGGTGACCCAGCACCCAGGTCACCAACTGGGCCGGCGCCCCGGATTCCGTCATCCAATGGCCGAATGCCAGTGCGCTGGCGACGATCAGCATGATCGTGCCGGCGCTGCGCAGCGCATCGGCGATCACCGACAGGGTCTGGCTCAGGCGGAAACCGCGATAGAAAATCAGGCTGATCAGCAGCGCCACCGCCGCGGCCAGCGCGGCCGCTTCTGTCACTGTAACGATACCGCCGTAGATCCCCACCAGCACGATCGCCGGCACGGCCAGCGCCGGCAGCGCCCGGAATGTGACCATCAGCCGTTCATTGTACGGAAGCGACGGCTCTTTCGGGAAGTTACGACGCCTGGCGTCGTACCATACCCAGCCGAAGAACGCGGCGGCTTGCAGCAGGCCCGGCAGAATACCGGCCAGGAACAGGCGCGGCACCGATTGTTCGGCCACGATGCCATACAGGATCAGTGCCAGACTGGGCGGGATAACGATGCCGATCGTGCCGGACGCGCCGATGACGCCCAGGGCGAAGCTGCGCGGATAGCCGCGTTCGATCATCGCCGGCAGCAGAATGGTGCCCATGGCCAGCGCGGTCGCCACCGAGGATCCGCAGATCGCGGCGAACAGCGTGCAGGCCACGACGGTGACCAGGCCCAGGGAGCCGCGGATGCCGCCCAGCCACGCGGCGGAGACATCCACCAGTGCCTTCGCCACCCCGCCTTGCCGCATGAAGGCGGCGGCCATCACGAACAGCGGCAACGACATCAGCGTTGAGGAATTCAGGTGATCGATAATGACCTGCGCCACACCGATCATCGGCTGGCCGGACACGCCGTACAGCACTGCCGCACAGGCGCCCAGCACCAGGAAAATCGGCATGCCGGCCGCCAGCAGGCCGAAGAACATCACCAGGAACAAAGCGGTCCACATGGTTCAGTATCCTCCGCCTAAACGGCGACAGCGGACGGCGACGGCGCGTGAAGTCATCTATCGGGCACCCGGGCCGGTCAGGTTGGCGGGCAGTTCGTGGTCGGGGATACTGTGCCCGACCGACATGGTCTTAGGATCGAACCGGAACAGATAGCGATAGAGCCTGATCAGATACCGCACGGTCATCAGCACGCCCCCGGCCGGCAGCGAGGCGTAGTAAATCCACATCGGGAACTGCAACCCGCTGGAGCTGCGTTCGTCCAGCAGCAGCGAGGTATCGACGATGTCCCACCCGTACCACACCATACCGAAGCAGAACACCAGCGCCACGATACAGTTGAACGCCTCCAGCCAGCGTTGCCCACCGGGGGGCACCAGTCGCAGCACCAGATCGGGGCGCACATGGCCGTCTGTGCGCACCAACTGGCTGGAAATAATCATCACGCCCCATACGACCAGATAGACGATCACTTCCTCGGCCCAGGAAATGGCCAGGGCGGGGAAGAAATACCGTCCGAGGACCTGAATCACGCCTACGATCATGGCAAGCGCGCCAAGCAGGCCGACCAGCGTGCGTTCGATCGTGTCCCAGATCGTATCGGGGCGGGCGGCGGCCATGATCAGGCGAAACCGCGCGCCGCTTCTTCGGAGTATTTCACGACCTCGGGCGACAGCTTGGCGTCCTTCACCAGTGTCGCGAGGTCGGCCTGCATACCCTTGCGGGCTTTATCCAGCACCTCCGCCGACGGATCGACAAAGGTCACGCCGGCATCCGCCAGCGTCTTGCGCGCGCGATCCTGCGAGGCGGCGGCGTTCGCCCGGTATGTGGCGATATTCTCCGCCCACAGCGCGATCATCGTCCGTTGCAGGTCCGCGGGCAGTTTCGACCAGAACGTTTGACTGATCATCGGCAGGTACTGACCGACATACTGGTGATCCTGGTACGAATACCTTACGCCGGCTTCCCACAGCTTGGCGGTGGCAACGCTTTCGTTGGTGGACACGAACCCGTCGAAAGTTCCCTGCGACAATGCCAACGGGACGTTCGGCCATGCCGTCGTGTTAGGAACGCCGCCGAAGAAGGCGATGCGCCAGCTAATGCCGGCCCCGCCGGGGCTGCGGATTTTCAGGCCCTTGATGTCGTCGGACGTGTGCAGCGGTGTCTTCGTGGTGTACCAATTCTGGAACCCGAGATCGAGCCAGGGCCCAAGCACCTTCACCCGCAGCTTGCCTTCAAGCTGGCTGACGATATGCGCGCCGGCCTTGCCGTCGGCGGCGGCGTGGGTCACCTCTATCGGGCGCCCGTAGAACACCGGCAACTGGCAGAAATCACAATCGGGCACGATGCCGGTTTGGGTCCAGGCGCCGGGGGCGGCCATATCGACCTGGCCTTGCAGCAGCGCCTTGGCGACGTTGAGATCGGCGTAGAGCTGGCCGGAATGAAAAACCTCACTGGTGATCTTCCCGCCGGTCTTGGCTTCCAGCTTCGTCAGAAAATCAACCACCGACACGTTGCGGACATGGGAAGGCGCGGTGTCCATCGAACAGCGTATCTTGAATGTTTCGTCGCCCCGTGCGTGGCGCAGAATACCGAATGTCCCCACAACAGCAGCGGCGGAGCGCCCCAGCGCCCGGCGAGACAAGCCTTCCGACATCGACAACCCTTTCATGGACGCCTCTTGAGACGAAGCGGGCGGACTGATGGCGGGTCGGTTCGGCCGCGTCAAGTGGTTCAGTCAGAGATTGCCGGGCGGCCGCCTGACCGTGCCGCGCCGCGCCGGCATACCGGCCGGAAGAGAGCCGTTCCAACCGATGCGGCAGATCGGCTTCGGCCATCGCCGGCCGCCGATCGATACTTACCCGCCCCGTGGGTGACACATGGCCGGCAAGACGAAGCGCAATTCCGGCAGTTGTTCGGCCAGCACTGGCGCCGGGAGGCAGGATACCGATCCGGCGGCCGGACCCAACGGGGCGTGTCCATACGGCGGCCATCCGGGGTCTCGCCACGCGGCCGAGAGGCTAGCGTAACAACGAATGCCTTGCCGACAGGAACTCCGTTACCGCGGCAACCAGGGCATCGCATTCCGTGACGCCGACCGGCAGTGAAAGGGTCATCATCCCGCGCCGAGCGAGCCAGATGTTTTGAGCGAGCATATCGAAGAAGAACAGTTCCTTGAGTTTGGGATCGGCCTTGGCCGCGATTTCAGGACGGGAGATCGGTCCGCGCAGCGTGTGAACCGCCAGCATGGAGCCCAAGCCGGTGAACTGTAATGGTGCATCCGCCGCCAGACACAAGGCATTCAGCCGGTCCCGAAGCGCATCGCCGCGCGCGTTCAGCGCCGCCGCCGCGTCGGGCGTGTAGATTTCTGTCAGGCCGGTCAGGCCGGCGGTCATGGTCAGCACGTTGTTGTTGAACGTCCCGGCGTGCGGCAGCGCATCCGCCCGCCTTGGATCGAACAGATCCATAATCTCCGCCCGGCCGCCGAACGCGCCGAAGGACATGCCGCCGCCGATGTATTTGCCCAACGTCGTCAGGTCCGGCTGGATGCCGTGAACCGACTGCAACCCGCCGGGTGCGAGACGGGAGGTCATGACCTCATCCAGGATCAGCAACGCGCCTGTGCGTTCGGTCTGGTTTCGCAGCATGTGCAGGAATTCGGGCGAGGCCGGGATGCAGCCGCCGCTGCCGATCATCGGCTCCAGAATCACCGCCGCCAGGTCGTCAGTGACCAACGCGCAGGTTCGTTCGATGTCGTTGTAGGGGGCAACGACGTACTCGAACGGCACGTTGACCGGGGAGCCTCCGCCGGCGAAGCCGAACACCGCGCCGTGGTAGGCGCCATGGAACACCAGTATCTTTTTCCGGCGCGTGAAAATCCTGGCCACGGAGAGGGCCAGCAGGTTCGCCTCGGTGCCGGAGTTGGTGAAGCGCACGCGCTGCAGGCCGAACCGCTCGCACACGGCCCGGGCAAATTTGGCCTCGGTCATGTTGGAGGCACCGAAGCTGATGCCGTTGTCCAGCGCCGCATTCAGCGCCGCGCGGATGATGGGGTGGGAGTGGCCATACAGGCCGGCGGTGTATTCGCCGAGGAAGTCGATGAATTCGCGGCCGTCGGCGTCCCACATCCGGCACCCCGCGGCGCGGACCATCGCGAGGGGGAACGGGGCGTAATGCAGCACCGTGCGGGTGTTGCCGCCGGGCATGACCGTTGCCGCTTCGACGTACCGCGCCATGCTGGTTGGGGCGCTGGTGACGTAGGCTTCCTTCGCCGCATCCAGTGCGGCGTCGATGCTGGTGTTTCGCGGGGCCGTGGCGGTTGTCATCGTTTTCTCCTCCGTCGGTGCGGATCATGTGCCGGACGGAGGAGGAGGGCCAGAGCGGTTGGGCGTTGATCGCGGTGTCGCCGCAAGATTAAAATGACACCCCCTGGAGCAAAGTTGAAATGCCCCCCTGACTGCTGGCCGGTCTTCGCAGCGAAACGGCACGGGTGCGCTGTGTCGGGGGTGGGCGAGGGGGTCAAGGGCTGAAACCGGCTTGCCGGCGCGCGCAGCGCGGCCCTTGAGGCCCTCGCCCGCACCCGGACATCCTGGCGCTGCAAATCGCGGCGCAGGCGCCGTCCGCCCGGCAGAACCTGACGGTCACGATCGCCAATCCGACGCAGGTCACAGCCTATGCAGGGGCGTCCGTCAGCCGGCTTTCGCGATAAGCGACGTCCGCGAACTCTCGGCTCTCCGCCCGGCTGGACGGAGCGGGATCAGCCGTTCGACCGCACCAGCTTGCCAGGCCGCGCACCTGTTTCGTGGCCGCGTTCGAAGATCGGCACACCAGAGGCAATGGTCGCCTCGTAGCCGTCCACACGTTGCACCAGGCGCTTGCCGCCGGCCGGCAGGTCGTGCCGAAGTTCTGGATGGTGCAGCCGCAACGCGGACAAATCGACCACATTGACGTCTGCCTTCTTGCCGACCGCCAGACGCCCGCGATCGTGGAAGCCAAAGAAGTCCGCCGTCTCGCTGGTCAGGCGCTTGACCACGAATTCCAGCGGGAAGCGCGGGCCGCGATGGCGGTCGCGGACCCAGTGGGTCAACATATAGGACGGCAGCGAGGAGTCGCAGATCAGCCCGCAATGCGCGCCACCATCGCCCAGGCCCAGGATCGTGTCCGGGTCCTTAATCATGTCGTGGACAACGCCATGATCGCCGTGGACGTAGTTGGTAACCGGATAGAACAGCATCCTGTCGCCATTTTCGCCGGTCAGGTAATCGTAGCAGAACTCGTCCGGCGTCAGATTGGTCTTGGCGGCCATCGCCTCGATGCTGCGGCTCTGGTCGGGTTCGTAGTCCGGCGGGTCGCCCAGCACGTATTGCCGGTCCCAGCGCGTGGCGATCGGGCGTTGCAGCGGCGGCAGGATGGCCAGCAGTTCCTCCGACGCTGGCTGCGACAGGATTTCCCGCCGTACGGCCGGGTCGCGCAGGCGGGCCAGCCGTTCCTGCACCGAAAGATTGTTCAGGGCGGCGAAAGCGGGGCGGGCGGCGAACGGGTTCAGCGATGTGGTCAGGCCCAGGATGATCCCAACGGGGCGGCCCGCGACCTGTGCGGTGACCGCGGCGCCACCGGCCCGAGCCTTGCGGACACCGTTCATCAGGCGGTGGTAGCGGTCGGGGTCGTAGGAGCGGTCGGTCAGCAGGAACCACAACGGGCGGCCAGTCGATTTCGACAGCTCGCTCATCCAGGCGAACTCCGCCGCCTCATCGTCGAAGTCGCTCAGCATACCGAAAGCCCCCTTCCCCGCTCGGCCGAGCGCGGCACCGATGCCGAACAGTTCCCGGTTTTCGGCGAAGCGGCCGGGGACGAGGTCACCCTTGGTCGTCTTGTGCTGTTCGGTGCGCGAGGTGGTGAAGCCGAAGGCCCCGGCGCGCAAGGCTTCCTCGGTCAGCCGGCTCATTGCCTCGATATCCGTCGCCGACGCGATTTCGCGCCTGACCGCGCGGTCTCCCATCACATAGACCCGCAGCGGGTGATGCGGAACCTGGGCGGCGACGTCGATCGTGCGTTCGGTGCGGGCAAGGGCGTCGAGGTATTCGGGGAAGGTTTCCCAGTCCCAGCGCAACCCCTCGGCCAGGGCGATGCCGGGGATGTCCTCCACGCCTTCCATCAAGTCGATCAGGCACTCGTGGTCGGCCTTGCGGACGGGCGCGAAGCCGACGCCGCAGTTGCCCATCAAAATGGTGGTGACGCCGTGCCAGGAGGATGGCGCCAGCACCGGGTCCCACGTCGCCTGACCGTCGTAATGGGTATGGATATCGACCCAGCCCGGGGTGACCAGTTGGCCGTTGGCATCGATCTCCCGCTTGCCGGGACCAGCCTTGCCGCCGATCTGCGCGATTTTGTCGCCATCGATCGCCACGTCGCCGGTGTAGCTTTGTGTGCCCGTGCCATCGACGATCGTGCCGCCCCGAATGACGATATCATGCATTGCGTTGGGTCCCTTGGATGCCGCGTTGCGGGAGCATTGCCCGAGGGTGGGGAAGTTTCAAGTTTCGGCCGCCGCCGTCATCCGCACCTTCAGGCTCGCCATGCCGCGCAAGGTGTTATTGTAGCGCCGCTTCGGTTCCCCAACGATCTCGATGGACGCCACTTTTCGGGCGATGGCGCTTAGCACGAGTTCGCCTTCCAGGCGCGCCAGCACGGCGCCGACGCAGCCGTGAATGCCGGTGCCGAACCCCACATGCCCGGCGTTGCGGCGCGTCATATCGAAGTCATCGGGGCGTTCCCAGCGGCGCGGATCGCGATTGGCCGCGCCCAGGAACATCAGCACTTTGGTTCCTTCCGGTAGCGTTTCATCGCCGATCGTTACGTCCCGCGTGGTGGTGCGGAAAAATGTCTGCACCGGGCTTTCCAGCCGTACCGCTTCCTCAAACGCCGCCCGGGCCAGCGAGGGATCCGCACGCAACTGTTCCAACGCCGTTGGAAACCGGGCGAGACAATAGACGGCGGCGCACAATCCATTGACGGTTGTATCTACTCCGGCGGTCAGCAGGGAGCGCACCAGAACCTCGGCCTCCGCCGTGGTGAATTCGCCGGTGTCGGTCGCGGCGTGGATCGCCGCGCCGAAGCCGGATGCGGTCAGCGCCTCCCGTTTGGATTGGGCTTGCACCCATTCCAGCACCGGTTCCGCATCTGTCACCGCTGCCAGGAAGAATTCGTTGCGGGGGCCGAAGCTGTTGAACACCATGTTGCCATAAGGCAACAGAAACCGCCGGTTCTCGATTGGCATCCCAACCGCATCCGGGAATACCGTCAGCGGATAGGCCTCCGCCAGATCATGCACCGCATCGAATGTGCCCCGGACCAGCAGATCGTCGATCAGGCTGTCGGCGGCGGCGGCGAATGACTGCCGCAATGCCCGCACCGCGGCCGGCGACAACACCTTGTCCATCAGCTTGCGGGTCCGGTCGTGCAGCGGCGGGTCGGTTTCCAGCAGCAAGCTTGGCAGCCGCCACGGCTTTTCCTTGGCGAAATCGGAGATGCCGACGCCGCGGGCAC
>JAKBCJ010000374.1 GCA_021807975.1 Pseudomonadota bacterium
CGTTCTTCGTTCGTCATCGGGAATCCCCTGGGGTTTGTCAGCACAACCCGGATGGGCGGAATGTGGCGTGGAACCCGCCTCGGTTCAATGGCGGCGTTGTTCGGCGTAAAATGGCCCCAACCGCCTGTCCTCGATCACCGGACAGCGGTCCATCGCCACCCTCACGCCGGCCGATCGCGCCCGGTTCGCGGCTTCCCGGTCGATGACTCCCAACTGCATCCACACTGTCCTGGCCCCAAGGGCGACCGCGCGATCGGCCACGGCTCCGGCATGGATCGCGGCCCGGAAAATATCCACCATGTCCAGCGGGCCGGCTTCTTCCAAGGATGCAACCACCGTCCGCCCGTGGATCGTGCGGCCGGCGAGCCCGGGGTTCACCGGGGTTACGTCGTATCCGCGCGAGAGCAGAAAGCCCATCACCTCATGCGACGCCCGCCAGGGCTTGGCGGACGCCCCAACCAACGCGATACGCCGGGTCGTGGTCAGGATGTCACGGATTGTGTCGTCGGTGTTGCCGTCCATGGCTGGAACCCTGTCCCCGCCGGCTCCGCCGGTCAAGACGCGGGCCTTCGCGGCGCCGGCACCCGCGGACAGAACGCCGGGGCGCTCCGGCCCGCCGTCTGCCATGGGCCGGGGCACCGTGAGAAAATCGATACCCGATCGAATTGAACCGAGCAGCCGACCGGGGGATCAAACGATCTCCAGGCCAATCCGCGGCGGCGATTTCAGCGTCTGCAGGATCACGCAATACCGCTCCGTGGTCTGGATCATCCGCTCCAGCTTCGCGCGGTCCGCGTCGCAATCGACATCGAATTTGACCGTCACCTCGGTCAAACCAACCGGTGTGTTGCGATCGACGCCCAGCGTGCCGCGGGCGTCCCACAGCCCCTCGGCGATGACCTTGCCGCTGCGGATGGTCACGCCCATCGCGGTGGCGACGGCACGCAACGTAACGCCCGCGCAACCCACCAGCGCCTCCAGCAGCATATCGGCCGAACAGGCCTCCTCGCCCGATCCGCCGCCGGCCTTGTGCAGCCCGGCGGTCACCTTGCCGTGCCAGGCGTCCACCGCAACCGCGATATCGCTCGGATCCAGGCTCCCCTCCGCCCGGGCCACCACCAGCGCGGCCTCCGGCTGGTCGCGGTAAAGCTGCTTCAGCGGCGCCTGTATGGCGCGGAGTTCGTCTGCATTCATGTTTTTACTTCCTCTATTGAACAGGCTGCACGTCCAGGCGAACAACAATCCCCTGAAGCTCCGGCGACGGCGCGGGGTAGCGCCGCATCACCAGCGGATCGTGCCCCGGCACGATCAGGTCTGGCGAGGCGGCGTGCGCGCGCAGCGTATCGAATCCTTCCAGCATGTCGTCGAGATGCAGCGCGGTGGTGAACGGACGGTAGGATTCCATATTTTCATAGAAATGCGTCACATCGGATGCCAGCACAACCACACCGCGCCGCGTGTTCACCTTCACGAATTGCAGCCCGGCGGAATGACCCCCGGTCGGCACCAGACTGATGCCCGGCAACACGTCCGCCGGACCGTTATGATACCGCACCCGCCCGTCGAAATTCAGCCGCACAATGCCGCAGACGTCGTCCGGTTCGAAGCTGCGCGCCAACTGACGGTAGCGCATGTGCCGGCCAACCGCGTAGTGCATCTCCGGTTCTTGCAGATGAAACCGGGCCTTGGGGAATTTATGAAAATTGCCGACGTGATCGTAGTGCATATGGGTCAGAATCACGTCTTCAACGGTCACCGGATCGACCCCCAGCAGCGACAATGAATCGATCGGGCAACGCTCCAGCGTCCGGCCGCGCTTGCCGCCGCTTTCGGCCGTGAAACCGATATCGATCACCACCGCCCGGTCGGCGTTCTTCGCCACCCAGACGAAATAGTCCATCGGCATCGGGCCGTCATGCGGATCGCCGCCAATAAAATGCTCATGCCGTTGCGCCTGACGGGTGGCATAGCGCAACGCGAACAATTCGTATTCAGCAGTCATGGCCTAGATACTTTCCTGGTACGCCGTAAGGTCCGGCATCACATGTTTGGTAAACAGATCGAAGGAGTGCAGCGCTTCGTCGCCGGTAATGTCACCGAAGGCAAAGCGGCACAGCAGATAATTCAGGCCGGCGTCATCGACGGTGCGTTGCAGAAAGTCGCGGACCTTGTCCGGCGTGCCGGCAACCGCCCTGCCCTGCGCTTCCGCGTCCTCGTACCGTTCCGGAAAGATCGCGTGCGCGACCGGCATCATGTCGTTTTCGATCCACAGCTTCAGAAAGCTGGTACGCCATTTGTCATAGCCTCGGCGCGCGATCGCCAGGGCTTCTTTCTCGGTTTCCGCCACCACGACATGCCGGCCCACGCCCATCAGCGGCAGCTCCGCCGGATCGTTGCCCAAGGCATCCCATTCGGCGCGATAGCGATCCGTTAGCGCCCGCATCCCGGCACCTGGCAGATTGCCGACGATATTGACCCGGTTCCGCGCCGCCCAAGGAATCGCCTCCGCCCGCCCCAACCCGTACCAAAGCGGCGGATGCGGCGTCTGGAACGGTGTCATCTCCATCGGTACGTCGCGATAGGTGTAGTGTTTGCCTTCAAAATTCAGCCGGGGACCAGCCATGCCGCGCAGCAGTATTTCCAGCGCTTCGGCATACATCGATGGCGTTTGTTCCGGATCCAGACCGTAATACCGCAGCTCGATCGGCGAGATCCCACGCCCGACGCCCAGCATCAGCCGCCCGCCGCTGATCTGATCCAGCATGCAGATTTCTTCCAGCAGCTTGATCGGATGATATAACGGCAGCAGATACACCAGCGGTCCAAACCGCAACTGTTGAGTGCGCTGCGCCACGGCAGCCAGCCACACACCCGGCGACGGCGCGACACCCAGCGGAGTCGCATGGTGTTCCGCCACGTGGTACCCGTAGAATCCGGCTTTGTCGTAAGCCTCGACCAGCTTCAGCCGTTCCTCGTAGAACCGGTGCAACGGCGCAAGGCCGCGATCCATGTGGTCGAAAACACCCAGTTTCATGATATGCGGCCCCCTTGCGGTACCGGGCGGAAGGCCTGTTCCGATCGCGTATGGTCAAACTGACGGCCGCGGCAAAGGCTTCTGCCGGCAAATGCGCCTTTGGCGGCGGCGGGCTCCCCCAGAATCGCCCCGCGGCGCGACGCGATCGTCATGTCCGGCGCTCCCCCTTCAATCAGCGGCTTCGTACTCGCCAGTATCAGGCTTGTCCAGGCCGGCCCCCGCCAGCCGCTTGCGCAGGAAATACCGCGTCTGTCCATTCGGGTAATCTTCCAGCGCGCCGAACACGCTGTAGCCAAGCCCCAGGTAAAACGCCCTGGCCTGGAACGTGTCCAGCCAGACCGAGTGGCAACCCCCGGCCGCGGCATGCCGTTCGGCGCGCGCCATCAGCGCAGACCCGGCCCCCTGTCCCCGCAGGTCCGCACGAACCCAGATCGCGTCGATAAACAGCCACCCCCAGGACATGAGGCCGGTCAGACCGCCAGCCAGACCGCCGGCCTGATCGCGCAATTCCAGCGCGAATCGGCTGGACGCGAACGGTACGGTCTGGTCGTGAAACGCATTGATCGCCTGCCCCAGGCTGGCGCGAAACGCCATCGGCGGGTCCGTATCCAAGGTCAGACGGAAGCCATCCGGAACCGGCGGTGGGTCGGACATGGGCATCGCGATTGATAACTCCCCGGCATTATGCTTGTTGCCGCCCACCTGTTCGCAAGAGGCCATTCCAACCATGTGCCGGCAATGTCCCGTCCCTGGCGGCAGCCGCCCGCGACTGACCCGGCGATCATTCCACAAGGGCGTGCTTTCCGCCAGCGTGGCCGGCCCGGTGGCGGCCAACTGCCTGACCGAACCGGCCGGCACGACGATCGAGCCGCACATGCGGCTGGTCCCGCCGCCGGGTCAACCGCGCACCGTCGCGCTGACATTGGACGCCTGCTCCGGTGCCGCCGACATGCGGATCGTGAACACCCTGATCGGTCTGTCGGTGCCGGCGACCATTTTCGTCACCGGTTTGTGGATCCGAAACAACCCCCGGACGCTGTCGCTGTTGCTGGGCCGGCCCGACCTGTTCGCCCTTGAAAACCACGGCGAAAAGCACCTGCCCCCGATCCTGGGCAACCGCACGATCTACGGTTTGCCGGTTGCCGGAACGATGGCGGCGATCACCCGCGAGGTGGAACGGGGCGCCGACGCCCTGGTTGGCGCCGGTGCCCGCCCGCCGCACTGGTATCGCGGCGCGGCCGCAAGGTACAGCCCGGCCGCCATCGCGCCAATCGAGGCAATGGGCTATCGCATTGGCGGCTTCTCGCTGAACGCCGATCAGGGCGCCTCGCTGCCAGCGGCATCAGTCGCCCATCGGATCGCGTCCGCTGTCAGCGGCGACGTCATCATCGCCCACATCAACCAGCCGCTGCGCCCCAGCGGTGCCGGCGTCGCCGCCGGGGTAACGGCGCTGCACGCGGCCGGGTCAGTTTTCGTCGGGCTGGACGCCCTGCCCGTAACCGGGCTGAACTGCCAGGACCAGCGCGCGCCCGTCGCCTGAGGGCCGCTTATTGCTTCTCCGGCAGCGGAATCCCGGTCAGGGCTTCCCACACCCGGATCACATACGAATCGTCCTTCAACCCCTGCCCGTTCGCCGCCGCCGCCAGGAACAACTGGTGCGCCGACGCGGCCATCGGCAGCGGGAAGGTTAACGCCCGCGCTTGATCCAGCACGATGCCCAGGTCTTTGACGAAGATGTTGACGGCGGAGGATGGCGTATCGTCCCCCGACAGAATATGCGGCACCCGGTTCTGCCACATCCACGAACTGCCAGCCGATTCCGAGATCACCTTGAACAGCGTCTCCGGATCC
>JAKBCJ010000375.1 GCA_021807975.1 Pseudomonadota bacterium
AGCCAGCCATGGACGCGCCCCAGCAGGGTCTGCCAGTTGGTCATATGCTCGAACATTTCCACCGAAACGACGCGATCGAAGGTGTTGCCGATCGCGAAGTCGTTCATGTCGGCGGTGACGATGCGCAGATTGGAGAAACCCCGGGCGGCGGCTTCCGCCTCGATATGCGTGCGCTGTCCGTGCGAGTTCGATACCGCGGTAATACGGGCATTGGGGTAGTGTTCGGCCATCCACAGGCTCAGCGAGCCCCAGCCGCAGCCGAGTTCCAGGATATCCTGACCGTCTTCCAGGCCCGCATGGGCGGCGGTTTCGGCCAGGGCGCGTTCCTCTGCTTCGGCCAGGGTTTCGTTACCATGGTATAGGCAGCAGGAGTATTTCCGGCGCGGACCCAGCACCAGGCCGAAGAATTCGGACTTTACTTCGTAATGCTGGGCGTTGGCCGCGTCCGGGCGCACGGCGATCGGGTGGCGGGCCATCAGGCGGGCGAAATCGACCTCCGACGCGCCGCCCGGGCGGGCCAGTTTGCGACGGGTGCGGTCCACCAGAAAAGAGATGCCGGCATTGGTCACCGCATCGGGGAACGGGACCCGTTCGATGACGTTTGTAGCGACGGCGACGAGGCTCATGGTGTCTCATCCTTCGGTGGCAGGGGAAAGAAAGCACTCACGCGGTGCTGGTAGGTTCGGTACGCGTCGCCGCGCGACTTCAGCATCTGCTGTTCCAGCAACGGAATGCCGGATACATAGACCAGCAGCCAATACATGAACGCGGGGCCAGAGAGTGCCAGCAAGCCCCAACCCCAGCCGCCGATGGCGATCAAGGCATAAGCGATCCAGCCCAGCCATTCGAAGAAGTAGTTCGGATGGCGCGACCACGCCCACAGGCCGGAATCGCAGACCCGGCCCCGGTTGGCGGGGTTCTTCCTGAAGCGGCGCAACTGGCCGTCGGCGATGGCTTCCCCGGCGACGGCGACCGCCATGATGGAGAGTCCGGCGATATCCAGCAGCCGTGGGAAAGGTTTGGGATTATGGGCGGCCAGCATCATTGACAGGCTCAGCAAGGCGGCGGCGAGGGCCTGGATTTGCAGAAACAGAAAGAGGCGGAACTGGAAGCGCGTGCCCCATTCCTGGCGCAGCGCGGCGTAGCGTGCATCCTCGGGACCGGACATCGACCGTTGGGCGATATACAGACCCAGGCGCAGCGACCACACGCCGATCAGGATCGCCACCAGGATCTGACGCCCGGTGACCGGCCCGGGGATGAGCGCCAGGATCAGCCCGGCGATGCCCAGACCGAACGACCAGACGGCATCGACCCAGCCGGAGTTGCCGGTCGTGCGCTGGATGGCCCAGCCCGCGGCCATGATGGCGGAGAGCAGGAGCGCGGTGGCGATGAATGTCGCGATCATGGCGATGGGACCGTGGTGTTTGCGATTTGGGCCAGGCTGTCCGGTGCTGTGTCCCTGGTTCCGTCCCGGGGGCCAGAAGGTGCGTGGCCACGGGTTTGCCGATCCCCCCGGGCGGAAGGCGCGGATGGCGGCCCTTCGCCCGCCACGGCGCTGGGGGGAACATCGGCCACGGCGGTGCGCGGGGCATCGGCGGTGAGGCCGCGGGCGCCGTTCGCCGTCGCGGCGGTTCGCGGCCTGTCGTAGCGGTCCAGAAATCCGGTGACGTCCTTCATCGAAGGCGCCAGCCATGTCAGGGCGCCAGCCAGCGCACCGACGATCCTGGTATGGTTCACCCCCTCATAAAGACGCTCCTCCACGACACCCCCGTCCGCTCGGAGGGCAGCCGCCAGATGTTCGGTGTTGCGCGGCCAGACTGTCTTGTCGGCGGTGCCGGAGGCCAGGAACATTGGCGGCGCACCGCCGCGGGCGAAGGCAATCGGCTGGCTCAGCCGCAAATCGCCGGCGGGGGCAAAAATGTCCTCCAGTTCCGGGTCTTGCAGCGGCAGGAAATCGTATGGGCCAGCCAGGCCGATCGTGCCGGCGATGTCGCGGTCGGGGTTCAAACCGTCCGCTGCCAGCCACTGCCGGTCCAGCGTCAGCATCGCCGCATTGTACGCCCCTGCCGAGTGCCCCATGAGGAAAATCCGCGCCGGATCGCCGCCGTAACGGGCGATATTGGCCTTGGTCCAGGCGACGGCGGCGGCATTGTCGCGCAGAAATGCCGGATAGCGGACCTCGGGATACAGGCGATAATCCGGGATCACGGTCAGGAATCCCTTCGCGGCCAGCGCGGCGCCGACAAACCGGTAGTCGGCCTTGCCGCCGTCTTTCCAGCCGCCGCCGTAGATAAAGACGACGACGGGATGCGAACCGCCGGCCGCCGGAGCGTAGATATCCAGCCCATGGCGGACACCCGGCGCATAAGCGATGCCGGTGGTTTCCGTGATGCCGGCCTTCGGCGCCAGTGCATTCAGCACCGTGACCGGGGAGCACGCGGACAGCAGAGTCAGCACGGCAATACTCCAAACTCCGCGCCGCATAGCGGCTTCACCGCCCGATTATGCGCTGAGCGAGGCCAAGCAGGCCGCGCAGCCGCATACCCTCGGACGCAATGATGCACAGGCACGCCTGCGCGCCGATCACCGTCGGCGGCTGGTCGTGATCAACGTCCGGTTCCGACAAGTCGCCGGCAGCGAAGGTTCCCTCCTGGTCGGCGAAGGCGCCGGACAGCACGCAGGTGAGTTCACGCCCGGAATGGCCATGCCGGGGCAGCGACCGCCCCGGCTTCGCCAGCACCAATCCACCCCAGGCGGCACCGTTGCTTCGCAGCGGCCGGTAGCGAACGCCGGCGCCGATCGCCCACCACCGGCCCAGCGCGACACGGTCCAGCGGGGCGGGTAAATCGGGATTCAGGACCGGCGGCGGGGGCGGCGCGGGCTGATCCAGCCGGCCCATCAACCGGTCCAGCGCATCGATCGACAGCGAAACCGGCGGCAAATCCTCCAGCAGTGCGCCGCCGGTCGCCTCCAGAGTGGCCAGCGTCGCGCGGCAGACGGGGCAATGGCCCAGATGGGTTGCCGCGACCAGCGCCAAGGCCTCCGGCAGCGTGCCGGCGGCATAGGCGGCCAATGTGGCCTCGCTGGGGTGATGGACGATCATGCCAGATCTCCCAGTGCCGCGCGCAGGCGCGTCATCGCCAGTCTTAGGCGCGATTTTACCGTGCCCAACGGAATACCCAGTTCCTTTTCGATTTCGGCATGGACCT
The DNA here is from genome assembly GCA_021807975.1 of Pseudomonadota bacterium. Taxonomy (GTDB): domain Bacteria; phylum Pseudomonadota; class Alphaproteobacteria; order Acetobacterales; family Acetobacteraceae; genus Rhodopila. Next base: position 3,213 of record JAKBCJ010000375.1, read on the forward strand.
TGTCTTCGAAGAACGCCTTGCGGATGACATCCGCCTGCTCCGGCGGCAGCAGGCTCAGCGCGGACCGTATTCGAACTTCCTGCTGCGACATCGCGATGATCCCGTCGGCCTGCGCGGGGGAGACCGGTTCCTCGGTGGGGTCGGGCATCAGGTCGGACGGATGACGTTCCCGCCGCATCGCGTCGATGCGCAAGTTGCGGGCGATGGTGAATATCCAGGTGGACGCCCCGGCCCGCGCGGGATCGAATAAATGGGCCTTGCGCCAGACCGACAGCATGGTTTCCTGTGCCAGTTCCTCGGCGGCGGTCGGGTTCGCTCCGCCGCGCAGCATCCAGGCTTTCACCCGAGGGGCAAAATGGCCGAACAGCGAGGCGAACGCATGGCGGTCCTGCTGGCCGGCAATGGCCTGGATCAGGACGGCAAAGTCCGGTCCGCCTTCGGGTTGTGTGGTTTGGGTCATGCCTCCGGGCGATATACGGCGGCGGAACGGAAGCACCAGCCCCCCTTTGCCTGCAGGCCGGGGGGGAAGCGACGGGCGGGAGAGGGGGGCTGGTGCATTCACGAAGCCTTCTACGGGGAACCGATGCGAATGGATCACTTCGGATTCCAGTGATCCATCCCCTTGTGTAAACCGTATCCAGCCCATGATTGTAACCAAACATAGACATCGTGGGGCCGCATGTCGGACGCCGGAATGAACATAGCGGTTGTCGGCAGCGGTATTGCGGGATTGTCCGCCGCCTGGCTGCTGAGCAAGCGCCATCGGGTGACATTGTATGAAGCCGCCGGCCGGTTCGGCGGTCACAGCAATACCGTCGAGGCGGCGGGCGTTGCTGTCGATACCGGCTTCATCGTCTATAACGAGAATACTTATCCCAATCTGACCGCATTGTTCAGCCTGCTGAACGTGCCGACCAAGCCGTCGGAAATGAGTTTCGCCGTCTCGCTGGACGACGGCGCGTTGGAATATGCCGGCACGGATCTGTTCGGTCTGTTTGGGCAGAAGCGCAACCTGATACGACCGCGGTTCTGGTCCATGCTCGGCGATTTGCGGCGGTTTTACGCCGAGGCGCCAGCCAAGGTCGCCGCCCTTCCGCCGGGGACGACACTCGGTGCGTATCTGGAGTCGGAGGGTTATGGGCAGGCCTTTCAACAGGACCATCTGCTGCCGATGGCCGCGGCGATCTGGTCCGCGTCGGCGGACACTTTGCGCGCCTACCCGGCAGCGCATTTCATCCGGTTCTGCGACAATCATGGCCTGCTGAAATTCACCGGCCGTCCGGTCTGGCGCACCGTCGATGGCGGCAGCCGCGAGTATGTTCGCCGCCTGCTGGGCGAAATCGGGGAAACCCGTCCGGGGTGCCCGGCAGTGTCGGTGCGGCGTTTCGCGGACTCGGTGACTGTGCGCGACGCCACGGGGGGCGAACAGCGGTTCGATCATGCGGTGCTGGCATGCCACGCGGATCAGGCACTGGCGTTGCTGCAAGCGCCGACCGAACGCGAAGCCACGCTGCTGGGCGCGTTCGGCTACACTAAAAACCGCGCGGTTTTGCATACCGACGCCGGGGCGATGCCGAAGCGGCGCAACGTCTGGGCAAGCTGGAACTACCTCGGCGGGCGCGATCGTGCGGACTCGCTGCACGTCACCTATTGGATGAACCGGCT
>JAKBCJ010000025.1 GCA_021807975.1 Pseudomonadota bacterium
CCAGATTGTTCTGGCATCCTTTATATTGATCGCCACCTTGTGCATGAGGTGACCAGCCCCCAGGCGTTCGAGGGGCTGCGCATGGCCGGCCGCAAGCTGCGCCGGCCGGACTGCACCATCGCGGTGGCCGATCACAATATCCCGACGGTTGGCTCGCGCATTCCTGCCGACATCAAGGAAGAGGACAGCCGCATCCAGGTCGAAACGCTGGAGAAGAACGTCAAGGAATTCGGCGTTCCCTATATTCCCATTCTGGATAAGCGGCAGGGCATCGTTCACATCATCGGGCCGGAGCTTGGGTTGTCGCTGCCCGGAACGACCATCGTGTGCGGCGACAGCCATACCTCGACCCACGGCGCGCTGGGGGCGCTGGCGTTCGGCATCGGCACGTCGGAGGTGGAGCATGTGATGGCCACCCAGACCCTGCTGCAGAACCCGGCGAAGAACATGCAGATCGACGTGTCCGGCACGCTGGGCTTCGGCTGTTCGGCCAAGGACATCGTGCTGGCGATCATCGGCAAGATCACCACCGCCGGCGGCAACGGGCACGTCATTGAATATACCGGCGACACGATCCGCGCGCTGGATATCGCCGGGCGCTGCACGGTCAGCAACATGTCGATCGAGGCGGGAGCCAAGGCGGGGTTGATCGCGCCGGACCAGACCACGTTCGACTATCTGCGCGGGCGCGACTTCGCGCCGAAGGGCGAGGCGTTCGAGCAGGCGGTGGCTTACTGGAAGACGCTGCCGAGCGATGCGGGCGCGCATTACGATACCATCGTGCGGCTGACGACGGCGGAGATTGCGCCGATGGTGACCTGGGGGACGACTCCGGGGCAGGTGGTGCCGGTGACCGGCGTGGTGCCGAACCCGGCGGACGAATCCGACGAGGGCAAGCGCGCCCAGTTGCAGCGCATGGTGGACTACATGGCGCTGAAGCCGGGTCAGGCGATGCAGGACCTGGGGATCGACGTGGTGTTCATCGGATCCTGCACCAATGGCCGGATCGAGGATATCCGAGCGGCCGCCGCCGTGGCGAAGGGGCGGCGTGTGGCGGCTGGGGTGCAGGCGATGGTGGTGCCAGGTTCCGGCCTGGTGAAATTGCAGGCGGAGCAGGAAGGTCTTGACCGCATTCTGCTGGAAGCGGGCTTCGAGTGGCGGGATCCGTGCTGCTCGATGTGCCTGGGCATGAACCCGGACAAGCTGACTCCGGGGCAGCGTTGCGCCAGCACGTCCAACCGCAATTTCGAGGGCAGGCAGGGCCCGGGCGGGCGGACGCACCTGCTGTCCCCGGCGATGGCCGCCGCCGCCGCTGTGACCGGCCGGCTGACCGACGTGCGGCAATTGGTGTGACCGGGCTTGGCGTGGTGAGCACGACGATCAGCGTAAGGAAGACGGCGGTCGCGGGGACTTTCTCCGCCGTCACGGCCGGCGAAGACTCGCCATCCACCTCTCCCGTCATGGCGGGCGAAGGCCCGCCATCCACGCCTCCCGTCACGGCCGGCGAAGACTCGCCATCCACCTCTCTCGTCATGGCGGGCGAAGGCCCGCCATCCACGCCTTTTCGCGTTGGTCAAACCGATACCCGGGACTTAACCGTCGTAAGGCGTGGATGGCGGGCCTTCGCCCGCCATGACGGGGCACGGCTTGCCCGCGCCGGGGCTGTCACCCGGTTAGCACGACGATCCGCCGATCAGGTCGGGATACAGGTCCTCCCAGTTCGGATTCATCCCCTCAAGCAGCCGAACCTTCCACGCACGCGGCCAATACTTGATGTTCGTTTCCCGCTGGATAGCCAGGCCGATCTCTGTGTGGACCTCAAAATAAACCAGCTTCGTCAGCCCGTACCGTCGCACAAAGCTGGACCCCACACCCGCCTTGTGTTCGTAAACCCGCCGAACAACATCCGCCGTCACGCCGGTGTAGAGCGTGCCGTTCGGCTGGTTCGACATGATATAGACGTATCCGTCTTTCATGCCGTGCATCGTGCCGGCAAAGCCTTAACAAATCGTCACCAGATCGCTTAAGGGCAGGGAACACACGCATGGAACCCTTCACCACACTCACCGCCATCGCGGCGCCGATGCCGATGCAGAACATCGACACCGACAAGATCATCCCGGCGCGCTTCCTGAAAACCATCAAGCGCTCCGGTCTTGGCATCCACCTGTTCGACCCGATGCGGTTCAACAAGGATGGGTCGGAAAACCCGGATTTCGTGCTGAACCAGGAACCTTACCGCAAGGCCGAGATCATCATCGCGCATGAGAATTTCGGCTGCGGTTCATCCCGCGAACACGCCCCCTGGGCGCTGCTGGACTTCGGCATCCGCTGCATCATCGCGCCGGATTTCGCCGACATCTTCTACAACAACAGCTTCAAGAACGGCATCCTGCCGATCCGTCTGCCGCGCGCCGTGTGCGACCAGCTGATCGACGATTCGAAACTTGGCGGCAACGCCCGCGTGACCATCGACCTCGCCCGGCAAGTGGTGATCCGCCCCAACGGCGAAGAGATCGCGTTCGACATCGATCCGTTCCGCAAACACTCCCTGCTGAACGGGCTGGACGATATCGGCCAGACCCTTCAACACGACAAATCCATCGACGGGTTTGAGGCTCGGCAGCGTCAAAGCCAGTCCTGGATGCCCTCCACCACCGCCGCGTAAGGATTTCCGACGATGCCCGCCAACAAGAAACTGCTGATACTGCCCGGTGACGGCATCGGCCCCGAAGTGATGCGCGAAGTCCGCCGCGTCATCGACTGGATGGATCGCCGCCGGCTGGTGACGTTCGACATCTCCGACGATCATGTCGGCGGGTCCGCCATCGACACCTATGGCACGCCGATCACCGACGAGACGATGCAGAAGGCCAAGGACGCCGACGCGATTCTGTTCGGCTCTGTCGGCGGCCCGAAATGGGAAAAGCTGGGCTTCGCGATGCGGCCCGAGATCGCGATCTTGCGGCTGCGCAAGGAACTGGACCTGTTCGCCAACCTGCGCCCGGCAACCGTGCTGGAACCGCTGGTCGATGCCTCTACGCTGAAGGCGGATGTGGTGCGCGGGCTGGACCTGATGATCGTGCGCGAAAGCACCGGCGGCATCTACTTCGGCGAACCGCGCGGCGTGGAAACCTTGCCCGACGGCCAGCAGCGCGGCTTCGACACCGAAACCTACACCACCAACGAGATCGAGCGCGTTGCCCGCGTCGCGTTCGAACTGGCCCGTAAACGGCAGAACCGCGTCACCAGCGTGGAGAAGGCCAACGTGATGCAGTCCGGCCTTTTCTGGCGCAACGTCGTCACCGCGTTACATGCCCGGGAATTCCCGGACGTGGAACTGACGCACATGTATGCCGACAACTGCGCCATGCAGCTGGTGCGCAATCCGCGCCAGTTCGATGTGATCGTCACCTCGAACATCTTCGGCGACCTGCTGTCCGATCTGGCGTCGATGCTGACCGGCAGCCTGGGCATGCTGCCGTCGGCCACGCTAGGGGCTGTACAGCCCTCCGGGAAGCGACATGCGCTGTATGAGCCGATCCATGGCAGCGCGCCGGATATCGCCGGCAAGGGCATTGCCAATCCGCTGGCGCAGACCCTTAGCTTCGCGATGCTGCTGCGCTACTCGTTCGGCATGGACGAGGACGCGGACCTGATCGAGAAGGCCTGCGTGAACGTGCTGAAAAACGGCCTGCGGACGGCCGATATCATGGCGCCGGGCAGTGCGCGCGTCGGCACCAGCGTGATGGGTGAATCGATTTTAAGAGAATTGGATAAACTTGCAGCTTAGGGGTTGATACCCCGGCGGGGTTCGGCTACATCCCGCCGCCTGCCGGGCCCGTAGCTCAATTGGATAGAGCACCAGACTACGAATCTGGGGGTTGGAGGTTCGAGTCCTTCCGGGCCCGCCATTTATGGCGATACTAGTCTTTGCCACACTGTTACCGGCCGGGCGCCGTTACAGGCTGTCCCTCCCCGGGGCCGGAGATGCATGATCCGGCATGACCCTTGAACAACTCCGAATCTTTGCCGCCGTCGCCGAACGCCAGCATGTCACCCGGGCGGCCGAAGCGCTGAATCTGGCGCAGTCGGCCGTCAGTGCCGCCATTGCCGCGTTAGAGTCCCGCCATGGCACACGGCTGTTCCATCGTGTCGGGCGGGGCATCGAACTGACCCCGGCCGGGGCGCTGTTCCTGCCCGAGGCCCGGGCCGTTCTGGCGCGTGCCGCGGCGGCGGAGCTGGTGCTGTCGGAGCTGGGGGGCCTGAAGCGCGGTACCTTGACGATCCAGGCCAGCCAGACGATCGCCAGCTACTGGCTGCCGCGCCATCTGGTGGCTTTCCACCGTACCTATCCCGATATCGCCCTGCACCTGACGGTCGGCAACACAGCCGGGGTTGCCGCCGCGGTGCGTGACGGAACCGCCGAACTGGGCTTCGTCGAGGGCGTGATCGACGACCCGATGCTGGCCAGTGTCCAGGTCGCCCGCGACCGGCTGGTGATCGTTGTCGGCCCCGGACACCCATGGGCATCGGCGGACACAGTGACGCCGGCTCAGCTCGCCGACAGCGAATGGGTGCTGCGCGAACCCGGTTCCGGCACGCGTTCGATCTTCGAGGTGGCGCTGGCGGGATTTGGCATCGCCGTCGGCAGCCTGAACGTATCGCTGGAACTGCCGTCTAACGAGTCGGTACGTGCGGCGGTGGAGGCCGGGCTGGGTGCGACGGCGGTATCCGCCTCGGTGGCCGCGCCGAGCCTGGAAGCTGGATTATTGCATCGTGTCGCCATCGACCTGCCGGATCGGGCGTTTTTGGCGGTGCGGCACACCGAACGGTATCGCAGCCTCGCGGCGGAGGCGTTTCTGGCGGCGATTGCCGGGGCTTGACCTGGCCCCCGCCACTGCCAGGACAACGAAATCCGCAAGGCAATGCATTGATCGCCGTAACGATGTTCATCGAAGCGACGCTATCGACCACATCGGCCTTGTGATAAAATAACAGTATGCAGGGACACCGATCCTTCCGGCGCGCGCGCCCCCGGTTCCACGATGCCGGGCAGCAGCCTTGCGGCTGAATCGGCTCATCGCGGGTTTCGCCCTGCTTCTTTCGGGCGCCAACCCGGGAAGGGCAGCGTCGGCAGACTGGGTGGCAGCGGTCGCGGCGCAACGGACACCCCGGGTTTCCGCGTATGGCGCCGTCGTATCGGCCGGCGTTGGCACCATCGTCGCTGATCGGGCTGGTACCATCGCGGATCTCTCCGTTATGCCAGGGGACAGCGTCACCGCCGGCCAGGCGATCGTCCGGCTGACCGGTCCGCGTATCGTCGCGGACTCCGCCCGGGCCGAGGCCGCACTGACCAACGCCCAAGCCGCTCGGCAGGTCGCACAACGTGCGTTGGCCATCGAGCAGCGGAAGCGGCGACAGAATTTGTCCACCAACGAAGCCGTGGATCAAGCGGCGGGTGCCCTGGCCGCCGCCGCCGAACAACAGGCCATTGCTTCGGCTGACGTGGATTTTCTGCACGCGACGGCCGATTTGCGCGCGGTATCGGCCGGTGTGGTGCAACGGGTGGCGGTTGCCAATGGCGACACGGTAACCGCCGGGCAGGTGGTCGCGACCATCCAGCCCGCCACGGGGTCATGGATCAAAGCCGAGCTGTATGGCAAAAGCCTGCCGGCGGGTGCTACGGGTGTGTTTACACCTGACGACGGGGGCGCACCGGTCGCGGTCTCGCTGCGCGGCCCACTGGGGGCGGCGTTGCCCGACGGCGGGGTGCCGGTCGCGCTGGTGCCGGCCAAGGAGCTTCGGCCGGGGCTGTTTGGGACCGTGACGCTGGATCTGCCGCCCCGTCTCGTCACCCTGGTGCCCAGCGAGGCGCTGATCCTGGACAAGGGGCACTGGTGGGCGGTGGTCCGCACCGGCGAGGGCGATCAGGCCGTGCAGGTGACGCCGGGGCCGGCCATGGGCTACGAAACGGTCGTCGAATCCGGGGTGCTGCCCGGTCAGCATGTCGTCGTGACCAACGCCTATCTGCTGTACCACCGCGGCGTCGCCGCCCTGTTCCACCCGCCGGATTGACGTCCCGGCCATGATGGATTCATTCGGCCGCCTGATCGCGCGACCCGCGCTCTGGGTCATGCTGTATGCCGTCATGATCGGCTACAGTCTTTACGCCTTGGCGGTTATTCCGGTGGAGGTTCTGCCGGCTTTCGATTTTCCCTCGGTCAGCGTGGTGACGCATTTGCCGGGCACTACCGCGGCCACGATGGAATCGCTGGTTGCGATACCGTTGGAAGGCCAGTTGCAGGGACTGCCCGACGTCACCGATGTCCGGTCCACCATCGGCGATGGTCTGGTGGAAACCGACCTGAGGTTTCGCGAAGGCACCAATCCGAACCTGGACCTGCAGGCGGTCAACAGTGCGATGGACCGCGCGCGCGCCGCGATGCCGGCGGCGGCGCTGCCGCAGGCGGACATCATTGGCAACGCGATCAACGAGGTCGCGGATTACGCTGTCGAAATACCGGCCGACGTGCCGCGAGCCGTCGCCGCCCGCACGGTTGCCGCAACTATTCTCCCGGCCTTGCGCGGCCTTGCGGGTGTGCAGCGTGTCATCATGGCAGGGGTCGGTGAAGAGGCCTTGTGGGTGCAGCCGAATCTGGCCGCATTGCGCCGGGCGCGCGTTCCGGTGACGCGGATCGAAACCGCGCTGGCGGGCTCCGTCAGCCTGGCGGCGGGCGGATATCTGACGCTGGGTCATCAGGACACGTTGATCGAGTTACACAATCTTCCAACCACCATCGCCGGTCTGGCGGCGACGCCGATCGATGGGCCGGACGGACCCATCGCCCTGGGCGATCTGGCCCGCATCGTGCGCGAACCCGTGCCGACACGCCAGCGGGAGTTGCTGGACGGCAGGCCCGCCATCGCGATCACCGTTTTCAAGCAACAGGGCGCATCGACGCTGCCGGTGACGCAAGCTGTCCGGGATACGCTGTCGGCGATGGCGGACCGGCTGCCGGCCGGCGTCCGGTTCCTGCGCACGTACGACCAGGGCCACCTCGTCCGGGCGGTCAGCGACGACTTGCGGCATAACCTGATCTTCGGCGGCATACTGGCCATCGGGGCGATGCTGTTCGTGCTTGGCCTCGGCAGCGGGGCGTGGCTTTTGGCGGTCAGCATCCCGGTGTCGCTGCTGTTCGGCGTCGCCGGGCTGTACGCCGCCGGGCAGACACTGAACCTGATGACGCTGGGCGCAATGACCGTAGCCCTCGGGCTGGTGGCCGACGATGCGATCATCGTGCTGGAAAGCATCCACCATCGGTGGGAGGCTGGCGACACCTCCCGGGCCGGCATTGTGCGCGGTTTGCGGGATATCGCCGCGCCGGACATCATCGGAACCTTGACCACCGTTCTGGTATTTGTGCCGTTGCTGTTTACCGGCGGCCTTGCCGGATTGTTCTTCATACCCTTCGCCCTGGGTATGATCTTCGCGCTGCTGGCGTCGTTATTGGTGTCCCTGACGATGATTCCGCTTGGCCTTGGCCTCGGCCTTGCCGGCCATCGGTCCGCCGTCCTGAAGGCACCCGGCGTCAGCGCCCGCGGCTTGGGGTGGCTGCGACGCCAGAACCATCGTCTCTTCGACCTGGTGCTCCGATATCCGCGTTGGAGCCTGGGCGGATGTGCCGCCCTGTTGGCGACAGGCATTGCCGCGATGAGCTTGGTGGCAGTCAACTTCCTGCCCTTACCGAACGAGGGCGTGCTGCTGGAATCCTACACGCTGCCGCCGGGCACCGCGTTGCTGGATACGCAGGCAACGGTTAATTCGACGGTTGGCCGGATCAACGCTGATCCCGCCGTTGCGCACAGCCTGGTTCGGATCGGCTCCGCCGAAGGCAGTGCCTACACTGAACCGGCCTATGCCGGGGAAATCACGATCCTGCTTAAGCCATCCGCCGCCGGCAACAGCCTGGACGCCATCGCCGATCGGATTCTGCGGGAAACCCAAATGACCGGCGTGCAAACCGGCATCGACACCCCGACGATCGAGCGGCTGGGCGAAAGCCTGTCCGGTCTGCCGCAGCCGTTCGAAATTCAGTTGTTCGGAACCGACTTCCCGCGGATGACCGCGCTGGCGGAGCAGATTGTCGCCCGTTTGGCGCAGGTCGATGGGCTGTCCGGCGTGTTCGACGACGACGGCTATCCCCAAACCCGGATCGAGGTCCAGCCGCGAGCGGCCGTACTGGCGTCCGCCGGGATGACAGCGGCGGCATTAAGCGGACAACTCGCCGCGTTGCTGGCCGGTGAGGTTGCCGCCCGGGTGCCCGATGGTAATCTGGCGCTGCCAGTTTATCTTCGTCTGCCTGATCCGGCGTCGCTGTCGCTGGACGATCTTGCCGCCCTGCCGGTGGGGCCGGCTGGCGATATCCCGCTTGGGCAGTTCGCGGATATCCGTCTGGTGACCAGCCCGAACCAGTTCCATCGCCTGAACGGCGCGCGCGCGTTCGACATCCTGGCGACACCGACGACAACCCCGGGGGCGGCGATCGAGGGTGCCAGGCAGGCGTTGCGGGATGTGCATCTGCCGGCGGATTTTCGCGTCGCTTTCGGGGGCTTGTATCCGATGTTGGAACATGCCGCGGCGGGCCTGGCCGTGGCCGCCCTCGCCGCGGTCGTACTGATGGCCGGCGTGTTGATGCTGCGCTTTCCCGGGCGGCGCGGACCCGGGCTGCTGATGTTGCAGATCCCCTTGGCGATGACCGGCGGAACCCTGGCCCTGGCGGCCAGCGGCCAAGGTTTGAACGGGATCGGTCTGATCGGCTTTCTGACCCTGGCGGGCATCAGCCTGAACCATGGCATCGTCCTGCTGGACCGGGCGAAACAGAACGAAATGGCGGGCAAAACCCCGGATCAGGCGATGCGGGAGGCATTGGACGTTCGTTTTCGGCCGATCCTTCTGACCACCGCCGTCGGCGTGCTGGGGATGCTGCCAACCGCCCTTGGGTTCGGGGTTGGTGCCGCACCGGAACAAGGTCTGGCGATCGTCATCGTCGGTGGCCTTGTCTGGAGCGCGGTGCTCAGCACCAACCTGATACCGGCATTATACATTCTGGGGCGAAATCAGGCCGTCGGGTGACGCGCCGGATCAGGCGATGCCCAGCAGGCGGATCAGGCCGACGCTCATGGCGCCAAGCACCACCAGCGACAGTGTAACCGCGGCGGTGACCCGTCCGCCGGCGCGTGCCACGACGCGCAGATCGGTGCCCAGGCCCAGCGCGGCCATCGAAATCACGGTCAGCAGGTTGGCCGCGACAGCCATTGGGGCCAGTGCGACGTGCGGGATCAGGCCGGCCGACCGCAGTCCGGCCAGCAGCAGGAACCCGACGATGAACCAGGGCACCAGCTTATGCAGCGGCGGCAGGCCGCGTGCGGGACGGTCGCCAGCGGTGACCCGGGGCGGCGGTTCGTCGGTTTCGTCGCGCAGGCGCCGGGTCAACAGCGACAGGAACAGCACGACCGGCCCCAGCATCAGCACCCGAACCAGCTTGACCAGCGTGCCGATATGCACCGCCACGGCGCCGATGGGTACGGTCGCGGCCAGAACCTGAGGCACGGCATAGACGGTCAATCCGGCCAGCACCCCGTATTGCTGCATGCTGAGATGCAACAGCGGCAGCAGCAGCGGCAGCCCGAGCACGACGAGCACGCCGAGTACGGCGGTGAAGGCGATGGAGGCGGAGACGTCCTCACCATCCGCGCCAATGATCGGCGCAATGGCAGCGATGGCCGAATTGCCGCAGATTGCGTTGCCGCAGGCGACCAGCGTCGCCATCCGGTGCGGCAGGCCCAGCAGCCGGCCGATGCCGTAACCGGCGGAAATCGCCAGCACGACGGCGGCCGCGATGCCGCCGATCAGCCCCGGGCCGGCCGCCAGGATGGTTTGCGCGCTGATCGAGGCACCGAGGAAAAACACCGCGATCTCCAGCAGCGTCTTGGCGCTGAAGGTGATTCCGGCGAACCAGCGGGAACCCGGCGACCAGGCGGTGCGCACGGCGGTCCCGACCAGGATCGCCAGCACCAGGGCTTCCAGCCACCGCCCGCCCAGGGTTGCTGCCTCTATCCGTTCGAGCAGGAGCGCCGCGCCGCTGACCGCGGCGCACAGCAGAATGCCGGGAAGAACCTGCTGACAATAGTCGAGTATCCGCCGCGGGAGACGCGGTGCGGTGGGGGAAGGGGTCGCTAACAAGCCGGACATGCAAGCCTCGTGGGTTGGGATAACCGAAATTGACGCGGCGGCCGGCGACATTCCAACGCCGCGATTCGATTGAACCGATCTCGATTTCAGATGGTTTATGGAATCGGTATCTCCATTTCCGATAAAAAGTAGATCACGGATTTCGGAAACCGCACAACCGGCCAGGTGCCGCCTTCGCACTGCCCAGCCCGCGCGCTATGTCCCATCCTCGCGCTGCCGCGCTTGAAACGGGAGAACCACATGGCACCGATCCGACTTGGAATTTTGGGTGCCGGCATCATGGGGGAGCGCCTGCTGCGGGCCGCCCTGGAGCATGCCGGCGAGAGCGTGACGGTCACCGGCCTGTGGGACCCGTCCGAAGCCGCAATGGCTCGGATCGGCGCGGCACTGCCGGTCGTGCCCCGGCTCGCCAGCGCGGATCGGGTGATCGAGGCCTGCGACTGCCTGTATATCGCATCGCCGCCGGCCTCCCACCTCGACCATGCGCAGCGGGCGCTGGCGGCGAACCGGGCGGTGTTCTGCGAGAAACCGCTGGCGGTGGACATCGGGCAGGCGCGGCGCTTCGTGGCTGCCGCCCAAGGCGCCCGGGTGGCGGTGAATTTTCCGATGGCCTCGGCCTTCGCGGTGGACCAGCTACGGACGTGGATCGCGGCCGGTGCGGTGGGGACGCCCCGCACGCTGGATATCGAGGTGGCGTTCGCAACCTGGCCGCGCGGCTGGCAGCGCAATGCGGCCGGGTGGCTGGACCGTCCGGAACAGGGCGGGTTCACGCGGGAGGTGGTGTCGCACTTCCTGTTCCTGACCGGCCGTCTGGCCGGGCCGTTCGTGCTGCGTGAACGGTTCGCGTCGTTTCCGGAAGCCGAACACAGCGAGCGTGCAATCCGGGCGAGCCTGACGGTTGGAAACCTGCCGGTGACGCTGATTGGTTCGGTCGGGACTACCGGGAAGGATGACCACAACACATGGACGTTGCAGGGCAGTGCCGGTGCGATCCGGCTGCGCGACTGGTCCACGGCCGAACGCCTGATGCCTGATGGGTCCTGGCAGCAGGCAGTACAAACGCTGTCGCACGAAGCCATGCGCCCGCTGGTGCTGCGCCGCCAGCTTGAGGGCGTCGCGGCGATGACTCGCGGAGAGAGCCATGTAATGGCCACCCTGGCCGAAGCGTTGTCGGTACAGGAGACAGTGGAGGCGATCCTCGGGGTACCCGCGTTCAGTCCCCGCGATTAGACGCCGAAGCCGCCGCCGGCCGGGCGTTGAGCCTGGAAGTACGCGAAGGGCCGCGAAGGGAGATCGTTGGACATGTGGTGCGACCGATCGCCGGGTGCTACAATTGACGTTCGTCAGGGAGAGAGCAGGATGAAACCGGCGGCCGGCGCCAACACATCCAACAGGCGACGGCAGTCGGGCATCCGGTACGCGCTTGTACTGATCGCGGGCCTGTGTGTGATGGTTGTAACGATCGCGGGCGCGGCGTCGATTATCTTTCAGGCGCGTCAGTCGCAGATCGAAACCTGGAAGGTCAATGTTTCAAACCTGTCAACGACCCTAGCGGAGCATACCGAACAAAGCTTCAAGGCCGGCGATCTGGTGCTGCAAAGTATTCAGTCTAAGGCGGACGAACTGGGGATAGTGGACGATGCCGACCTTCGCCAGCGGATGGGAACGCGATCCATTTTCGAAACCCTGCGCGACAAAATGGCCGGGGTGCCGCAGATCAGCGTTATCGCGGTCGTGTCGTTCAGTGGCGATGTCATCAACTTCAGCCGCACCTGGCCTGCACCGCCGCTTAATGTAGCGGATCGCGACTATTTTCAGACCCTCGCCAAATCCCCTTACCCTGGCGTCTTTCTCAGCAGGCCGGTTCATAATCGCGGCACCGGAGCAATGACCTTCTATCTGGCCCGCCAGATACACGGCCGTTACGGACAACCGGCGGGCATCATTCTTGTCGGCCTGTCCAGCCAGTTCTATCAGGACTTCTTCAAGGCCGTCAGCCCGTCCCAAGCCGCCACGCTGGCGCTGATCCGTGCCGACGGCGTTCTGCTCGCCCGGGAACCGCTCGGTACCGAAACCATCGGCGAGTCCCTGGCGGATCGGCCCACTTTCCGCGATGTCGTGGCAAAGGTGTCGGCTGGTGCGGTTCTGACCGGCGGCCGTCCGTTACCCCAAGGTGTAACCGGACCGTTGCGCATCGTGGCGCCACGGCGGTTACGGGACTATCCCGTCATCAGCAACATCACTCTCGATGAACCCGCCGTGCTTGCGACCTGGCGCGCCCATTCGCGGATGATTGCGCTGTTGAGCGGCTTCCTGGTTGCCATTGTATTGTTCGCGACGTTCCTGGTGGCCTCATTGTTGCGCGGACAGGACCAGACCCTTGCGCAGTTGACTGATGCCCGCGAAAGGGCGGAATCCGAGGCGGCGGAAAAATCGCAGTTGCTCGCGGACCTGCGCGGCAGCGAAGCCCGCCTGATGGAAAAATCGGCGACGCTGGAGGTGACCCTGGAGAACATCGAGCAGGGGCTGCTGATGGTCGGGCCGGATGGAACCATTCCGGTCTGTAACCGCCGGGCGGTCGAAATGCTGGGTCTTCCAGAGGAGACGCTGTCGGGTACTTACAAATTCGACGACTTGCTCGCCCACCAGTGGCGGATCGGGGAATTCGCTTCGCTCGAATCCGGGTTAACGGCATTTGTGCGTGGCGGCGGCATCAAAAATGCCCCCGCTGTTTACGAACGCCTGCGTCCGAATGGCACGACGCTGGAAGTGCGCAGCATCCCGCTGAAAGGCGGCGGTCTGGTCCGCACCTTCAGCGACGTGACGGACCGCAACCGTACGGCGGCGCTGCTGGTGGCGGCGAAGGAGCATGCGGAAGCCGCCAGCAGGGCGAAGTCGGATTTCCTGGCGAACATGAGCCATGAAATCCGCACGCCGATGAATGGCATCCTTGGCATGAACGCGCTGCTGCTCGACTCCGGGCTGAACGAGCAGCAGTTCAAATACGCCCTCATGGCATACGAGAGCGGCGAGGCCATGCTGCGGGTGATTAACGACATCCTCGACATCTCCAAGCTGGAAGCCGGCAAGGTGGAGCTCGAGGTTCTTAACTTCGATCTGGCGGAACTGGCCGGCAGTGTCATCGGGCTGCTGGGGGGGCGGGCGGAGGAAAACGGTGTCACGCTGGCAGTGACGATTGACCCGAGGCTGCCGGCCCGTTTTCGTGGCGATCCGACCCGGCTGCGGCAGATACTGCTGAACCTGATCAGCAACGGTATCAAATTCACCCGCGACGGAAGCGTTGCTCTCAGCGTGACACCCGTCCCCGGGGCAACGAGATTCGAGATCGTGGACACCGGCAGCGGGATTGCGGCCGACGCGCTGGGACGCCTGTTCGAGAAGTTCACTCAGGCCGACAACTCTATCACCCGCCGGCATGGCGGCACGGGACTCGGTCTGGCGATCTGCCGTGAACTGGTCGAACTGATGGGCGGACGGATCGATGTGGCCAGCCAGTTGGGTTCAGGGAGCTGCTTCTGGTTCGAAATTCCGACCGCCGCGCTGGCGCCTGAATCCGCCGCGGATCCGGCCGGCGATGTGCCTTCGGCTGTTGGATCGATATCGCGCCACCGTGTGCTGCATGTGCTGGTGGGCGAGGACAATCCGATCAATCAACAGGTTATGCGGGCCATGCTGGCGCGGGCCGGACATACCATGCGGATCGTCGATAATGGCGAGGACGTTGTTCAAGCCGTCAGCGAAGGCCGCTTCGACGTGGTGTTGATGGATATTCAGATGCCGCGCCTCGACGGATTGGAAGCGGCCCGGAAAATTCGCGCCATGGAGGCACCCAAGGGCCGGATACCGATCATTGCCGTGACCGCCGATGCGATGACGGGCGCGCGGGACCATTATGTGCGGGCGGGGATGGACGGCTATCTGGCCAAGCCGTTGCGGTTTCGCGAGCTGGTGGCTACGATCGAATCCGCTGTGCTTGAACCGTTTACGGCGGCGTCGTAACACACCTGACTCATTGAGCCGTCCGCCGCGTTCCGGCCGCGGGACGCCATCTTCGCGGAGAAACGCATGTCCACCACTGCCGGCGGCACCGCCGACCCGAAAACCGCTGCCGCCATTCTGGCTCGCCTGGACCGGCTTCCAGCCACGCGCCACATCTGGATCATGGTCACGCTGCTGTCGCTGGGCGGGATGTTTGAGTTCTACGACCTGTTCATGACAGCCTATGTCGTGCCCGGCCTGGTCAAGGCGGGCATGTTGAGCGGTGTCAAACTGGGTATGTTTTCCGGCCCCGCTTTGTTTGTTGCTTCGACGTTCTTTGGCCTGTTTATTGGCACCTTTGTGCTGGGGTTTGTCGCCGACCGGTATGGGCGCCGCACGATATTCACATTCTCCATGCTGTTTTACTGCGCCGCGACGTTGGTGATGTCGTTTCAGGATACCGGTTTTGGCGTCTGTCTGTGGCGGATGATCGCCGGTATCGGAATCGGCGTGGAACTGGTTACCATCGATACCTATGTCGCGGAGTTGGTTCCCGTCCACATGCGCGGCAGGGCGTTCGCGTTCAACCAGTGCGTGCAGTTTGGGGTCGTGCCGATCGTTGCCGGAATCTCATACTGGCTGGTGCCAAGGAGCCCGCTGGGCTGGGACGGCTGGCGCTGGGTGGTGGCGATCGGTGCGATCGGCGCGCTGTTCGTGTGGGTGCTGCGCCGAGCGATTCCGGAAAGCCCGCGCTGGCTGCTGACGCATGGGCGGCTGGCGGATGCGGATCGGATCACCGCGCAGATCGAGGCCGCGGTGCGCCGTGATCTGGGCGGGGCGGCACTGCCGCCGCCCGCCGCGCACGAAGTTGACGATTTGTCGGCGCGCGGGTCCTTCCAGGAGATTTGGCAGCCGCCGTACCGGACACGGACCATTATGCTGATGGTGTTCCAGTTCTTCCAGACGTTCGGCTTCTATGGTTTCGCAGCCTGGGTGCCGACGCTGATCGCCAAGCAGATCGGCATCGATCTGCACGGCAGCTTGCAGTACGGCTTCATCGTCGCGATCGCCAACCCGTTCGGCCCGCTTCTGGCCATGTCGTTCGCCGACAGGTTCGAGCGGAAGTGGCAGGTGGTCGGTTCGGCGGTCTGTATCGCGGTATTCGGCGGATTGTTTTCGCAGCAGTCCTCAATGCCCTTGCTGATCCTGTTCGGCGTGCTGATTACGTTGTCCAACAACATTCTGTCGTACTCGTTCCACAGCTATCAGTCGGAGCTGTTTCCCACCCGCATTCGCGCCAGGGCAGTGGGTTTCACCTACGCATTCAGCCGCATCAGCACTGTGTTCGCTAGTTTTATCATCGGGTTCTTCTTCGCGACATTCAACGGCACGGCTGGCGTGTTCGGGCTGATTGGGTTCGCCATGCTGATGGTGGTGCTGTCGATCGGCATATTCGGGCCGCGGACCAGTAATCTGGTGCTGGAGAAAATCTCCCATTAGGCCCTTGCATGTTCGGCCGCTACCCAATCCCCCCGGACGCCGTTAAGATGCCCTATAGCGCAGGCGGCGGCAGCAGAGGACGGCACCCATGGCCCAACAGCCCATTCGGTTCGACGACGGCGAAGCCTATGAGCGCGGGATGGGCGGCTGGAG
Source organism: Pseudomonadota bacterium (assembly GCA_021807975.1). Classification (GTDB taxonomy): domain Bacteria; phylum Pseudomonadota; class Alphaproteobacteria; order Acetobacterales; family Acetobacteraceae; genus Rhodopila. Next base: position 15,908 of record JAKBCJ010000025.1, read on the forward strand.
TCAGCTCGCCGGCCAGGTCTTCCTGGACTGGGTCAAGCCTTCGCCGGGCTTGCGGTGGATCGACGTCGGCTGTGGGAATGGTGCGTTCACCGAGTTGCTGATGCAGCGTTGCGCCCCGGCCGAAGTGCAAGGCATCGACCCGTCCGACGGGCAGCTTCGGTTCGCCCGCACGCGGGAGGCGACCCGGGCAGCGGTCTTTCTGCAGGGTGATGCAATGGCTCTGCCGTTCGGCGAAGACCGGTTCGATGCCGCCGTCATGGCGCTGGTGATTTTCTTTGTTCCCGCACCGGCCAAGGGCGTTGCTGAAATGGTGCGCGTGGTCGCCCCCGGCGGCACCGTGGCGGCTTATGCCTGGGATCTGTACGGCGGGGGGTTCCCGTTCGCGCCGATCCAGGCGGAGTTGCGGGAGCTGGGATTTGCGCCGCAGCTTCCACCAAGCGCCGATGTATCCCGCATGGAAGCACTGCACGAAATATGGACGGGTGCGGGACTGGAAGCGGTGGAAACCCGGGAAATCACGGTCAACCGCACGTTCGACGATTTTGAAGCATTCTGGGCTTCCAGCACTGCGATGGCGCATATGCGGCCGTTTCTGGATGGGTTCACGGCGCACGACCTGGAACAGTTCAAGCAGCGGGTTCGTGCCCGCGTGTCGGTTGACGCGGCGGGGCGCGTGTCGCATCGGGCGCGCGCCAATGCGATCAAAGGCCGCGTGCCCCGGGTGGGCTGATTACCGGCGGCTGCTCATCGCCCCGGTGTTGCGGCGTTCCTCCTCCGCCCGCACTGTATCCAGCAGGTAGTGCGGACCCAGTGCGTCCAGGTTCAGCGCGCCGATTTGGCCGAGAACGAGATCGATCTCGCGCTGCAGGATAGAGACGGCTTTCTTTACCCCCTGTAGCCCGCCCGCTGTCGCGCCATACAGCGTCGCCCGCCCGGTCAGCACGAAATCCGCGCCCAGGCACAGCGCGGCAACGATGTCGGAGCCGCGGCGCACGCCGCTGTCCAGCAGCAGCGTCACGTCGGGGCCGACGGCCGAACGGATCATCGGCAACACGTCCAGCGGTGACGGCATCGTGTCCAACTGGCGGGCGCCGTGGTTGGATACGATCAGCCCGTCGATACCCATGCCGGTGGCGATCCGCGCGTCTTCCGGGTGCATGATGCCCTTGACCATCAGCTTGCCCGGCCACGCATTGCGGATGGCCTCCAGGTCGCGCCAGGTCTGGCTGGGGTCGGGGGTCTGTTTGGCGAACAGGTCGGCGACCTGATCGGGTGTGGAGCCCTGCTTCGCATAGCGTTCCCAGTTGCCCAGCATCGGCAGGCCGCCCTGGCGGTAGTAGTTGATAACCCAGGCCGGATGCAGCATCGCCTCCAGGATCGTCGGCAGGGTCATTTTCAGCGGACGCACGAAGCCGTTGCGGCGGTTGCGTTCGCGGTTCGACGACACCGGCACGTCGCAGGTGACGGCCAGGGCGGTTACCCCGCAGTCGATGGCACGCTTCACCAGGTCCAACTGGAAGCTGCGGTCCTTGGCGCCGTAAATCTGGTACCACAGGTTCTTCGGCGCCAGTTTAGCCGCGGTTTCCATCGCGGCGTTGGCGGCGCCGGACATCAGATAGGGCACGTCGGCATCGTTGGCCGCCTGCGCCAGATACAGTTCGGCGTCCTTGCGAAATGCACCCGCCATGCCGGTGGGCGCGATGCCGAACGGGCTGGCATAGGTGCGGCCGAAGATCGTCGCCCGCTGCTCCCGCTTCGCGGTGTCGATGTAGTAGCGTGGCACCAGCCGCAGGTCGCGGAACGCATTGGCGTTGGTGCGCAGGCCGGTTTCATCCTCCACGCCGCCTTCGATGAAGTCGAACATGATCTTTGGCAGGCGGCGCTTCGCCATCCGTTTCAGGTCGTCGATATTGATCGCGCTGTCGATGTTCATGCGTTTCGTCCCGTTGTGCGGCGTCTGGCAGATACCTTTACCGCTTTTACAATCTGTAAATTCTTTCTGTAAATCCATTGACCGTTTTCGCGGCCAAGCACTGGTTTGCAGCGTGACTTCGCATTTGCAGCATCATAGATCGGTATCGCGCTTGATGCGGCAAATACGAAGGAACGACTGTCAATGAGCACGATGAATTACTCTCCCGATGGCTTGGCTGGCGGTGCCGCGCCGGTCTCCTCCCGCCGTTCGGATTATCAGGATCACACCGCGCGGATGGCGCAACTGATCGAGAGCAAGCAGGGCACCTGGAACAGCATCAATCCGGAGTCCGTCGCCCGCATGCGCTTGCAGAACCGCTTCAAGACGGGTCTGGACATTGCGCGCTACACCGCTGCCATCATGCGCGCGGATATGGCCCGTTATGACGAAGATTCATCGAAATACACCCAGTCCCTGGGCGCGTGGCACGGCTTCGTGGCGCAGCAGCAGATGATTGCGGTGAAGAAGCATTTCGGCACCACGGAACGCCGCTACATTTATCTTTCCGGCTGGATGGTCGCCGCGCTGCGGTCGGAGTTCGGGCCGCTGCCCGATCAGTCGATGCACGAAAAGACCTCGGTGCCAGCACTAATCGAGGAAATTTACACGTTCCTGCGTCAGGCGGATGCCCGCGAACTGGGCGGCCTGTTCCGTGAGATCGACGCCGCCCGCAAGGAAGGCAACGCCGCGAAGGAAGCGCAACTGCTGGAGCAGGTGGAGAACCACCAGACCCATGTCGTGCCGATCATCGCCGACATCGATGCGGGTTTCGGCAATGCCGAAGCGACGTATCTGCTGGCGAAGAAGATGATCGAGGCCGGCGCCTGCGCGCTGCAGCTTGAGAATCAAGTCTCCGACGAAAAGCAATGCGGGCATCAGGACGGCAAGGTGACCGTGCCGCACGAGGACTTTCTGGCAAAGGTGCGGGCTGTCCGCTACGCGTTCCTGGAACTGGGCGTGGAAGACGGCATCATCGTCACCCGCACGGACTCGCTGGGCGCGGGCCTGACCAAGCAGATCGCCGTCAGCCATGCGCCGGGCGATTTGGGCGACCAGTATAACTCGTTCCTGGATTGCGAGGAAATCACGCCGGAGAATGCCCGCAACGGCGACGTGATCCTGAACCGCAACGGCAAGCTGCTGCGCCCGAAACGCCTGCCAAGCAACCTTTTCCAGTTCCGCCCCGGGACGGGCGAGGATCGGTGCGTGCTGGACGGCATCACTTCGTTGCAGAACGGTGCCGATCTGCTGTGGATCGAAACCGAGAAGCCCCATGTCTCCCAGATCGCCGGCATGATGGACCGCATTCGCGAGGTTATTCCGAACGCCAAGCTGGCTTACAACAATTCGCCGTCGTTCAACTGGACGCTGAACTTCCGTCAGCAGGTTTACGATGCGTGGAAGGCCGACGGGTCCCATTCGGTGGCCGAATACGACCGCGCGAAGCTGATGAGCGTGGATTACGACAACACGCCCCTGGCGGCCGAGGCCGATGAGCGTATCCGCACCTTCCAGGCGGATGCGGCGAAGCGGGCTGGCATCTTCCACCACCTGATCACGCTGCCGACCTACCATACCGAGGCTCTGGCGGCGGATAACCTGTCGCGCGAATACTTCGGCGACCAGGGCATGCTTGGCTACGTGCTGAACGTGCAGCGTCAGGAAATCCGTCAAGGCGTGGCCTGCGTGCGCCATCAGAACATGGCGGGGTCGGATATCGGCGATGACCACAAGGAATACTTCGCCGGTGCCGCGGCCCTGAAGGCGGGCGGTGCGCACAACACGATGAACCAGTTCAGCTAAGGACACAGGGCGAAATATCGCACCCGCGGCTGCACAGCCGCTTAGGACCGTCATGGCGGGCGCAGGCCGGCCATGGCGGTTTGTGCTGTTTACGACGTTGCGCAAAGACGGCCCGGCGATCGCCCGCGGCCGGCCGGCTGTCTATCATGCCGTCACACCGCATTGCCGGATCGCTTTGTGTGCAACCGAACCGGTTGCCCGATCGGGATGGGCTGAACCACCATCGGACTGCATCACCTGCTCGGTCTGTCTGAACAGGCTGCTGCGGTTGTGGGGAACCCGGCCGGGCTGGAACGGGTGTCGCTAAGGTGGAATCATCGCGGCTCTGAACGATCCCATCGAACACCCACGGGGGGAGGGGTTTCGAGAAGGTCGCACTCGACGATTCTCGTTCGGCATTCTGCCGGCGGGGAGACGTCAGGCCGGTTCATTCGTGGCGGTGCATACCGGGGCTGTTTTGGGCGACGTAAGACCCGCAATGGTTCGAAGGGCACCGCTGGCGCCGGCAAACAAAGAAAAGCCGGCCACCGCACAAGGTGCGGGGCCGGCTTGCTGTGCTGGTGACGCCTACGCCGCTTTCGCAACCGCCCGCTTGGACACAACCCCGATCAGGTGCGCGCGGTATTCCGAACTGGCGTGGATGTCGCTGTTGAGGTCGTCCGGCGGCGTCACGATGCCGTCGATTGCCGCGGGGGCGAAGTTCGCTGACAGCGCCTTTTCCATCTCGGTGTGCC
>JAKBCJ010000376.1 GCA_021807975.1 Pseudomonadota bacterium
GCTAAAGGCCAAAAAGGCAGCAACTGGTTCTTCATCACGGTCGATTTCAGTTTCGGCGAAGCACTGGAATCGATGACCGCCAAGGCGATCGAGGCAACTGGGGGCAAGGTTGTCGGTGATGCGAAATTTCCCATCGGCAGCACGGAATTCTCCTCGCAAATCCTGGCCGCGCAAAGCTCCGGCGCCTCGGTTATCGGGCTGGCGGCGGTGGGCAACGACCAGGTCAACCTGATCAAGCAGGCAGCCGAATTCGGCCTCCGCAAGAATGGTGTCCAACTGGCCGGATTCCTGGTTTATATCACCGATATTCATGCCCTGGGCCTGACGGTCGCACAGGGCCTGAGCTTTCCGGCCAGCTTTTACTGGGACCAGAACGAGGCAAGCCGGGCGTTCGCGAAACGCTTCATGGCGGAGCAGAAGGCCGCGCCGACCAAGGAACAGGCACTGAACTACGCGTCCAGCCTGCACTTCCTGAAATCCATGGCCCGGGCCGGCACAGACGATCCGATCGCGGTGAACAAGGCGATGCGGACGTTGCCGGTTGCGTATTTCGGCCGTCCAGCCACGCTGCGCGCCGATGGCCGGCTGCTGACCGACGTCACGCTGTATCGCGTCAAGCAGCCCCGGGAGAGCCGCGGTTCGTGGGACTACTTCACCGATGTGGGGACGCTGCCGGCGGCGGAGGCGTTCCTGCCGATGAACCCCGCCTGCGCCTGACGGACGGGCGGGCGCTAACCGGCCGCCTGCCCTACCGCTTCGATCCGGATCGTCCCGGATCGTGTCGCTGAACGGAACGATTCCGTCACCGGGATTCACCGCCATCTCCGCCACGGTAAACTCCACTGCCGCGACTACGCGTACGAGCCGTTGATTTCGCTGCGGCTCCTTTGAGCGAAGTTTCACAACGGGAAAATACAAAGCGCGCGCCGTTTCATGAAGATGGGAACCCAGCCTTGATCACGGCATTGATTGTCTGATCGGTGCCACCGGAAGCAGGGCAGAATTTATTAGGGCCTGTTGGGATTCACCGAGAGTTAATCAGCGCACCCCCCAGATAGATCATCGCCTCGAAACTGGTGTCTGTCTTGTCGCTTCGCGTGGCGATGCGCTTGAACTCCTTGAGCTTACAGAAGAAGTTCTCAATAAGGTGCCGCCATTTGTAGATGTCCGCATCGATTACAAGGGGTGCCGTGCGGCCGGGCATCTGTGACACAACGATTTTAGCACCGCGCCCTGTCAGGTCGGCGATGATCTTGTTGTTGCCGAACGATGGCGGCAGGTCCCGCCAGGGGCTGTCGGTGCGCGTGATCCACAGCACAGCCTCCAGGAACAACCGTGCGTCTCCGCCGGTCCGCGCGGGGTCGGACGCTTTGCCGAGACAAAAGGGCTCCATTTTCGCCCACTGCGCGTCGGTCAGGATGAAACGGTCCATCGCAAACTCCTTCGCGGCGTTTGAATCACATACCCCGTGACCGTGGGAATCCCGGATTTGCCGTGAATCCCAACACGCCCTAGCCTATTTACTTTCCAGATCGGTCGAAATCCGCGCGCGGGTCAACGGAATTGTACAGATTGTAAGTGCGCTGTAAGTATCGACCGGAGCCAGCGAGACCACTGTCAGACATACCGATGTCAAAACCCCATGAGTCCTGTGCGCCATCCTCCTGCTACCCGGAAACGACCGATCCGGACAGTCCAGCCGCAAATGTCAGATAACACTCGTTTAATATCAGGATTCAGGATTCCGGGACAGCGTGCATCTGATTCGACCGGCCTGACGAGATAACCGCCCCGATGCCGATTCAGTAGTTCTCAATTTCCACACGAGGATCGGCGTCGGTCACTCTTTTCGCCTTGTCCCATCGGCGCACCTGGCCGGGGCCGGACCGGCGCGCAAGTTCGGCGAACATCCTCCAAACGGGCGGCATGAGGTTGGCACCCAGCGTCGCCGCGATCGCGGCGAGAACGACCGAATTGAAATCGCCTTCCAGGCCGGGACGGAAGTACCGCGCGCTCTCCACGCAAAACGCCAGCACCGCCGCGACGACCGCAGCCCGTCGGGCGATGCCTTCGCCATAACGAAGCCAAAGCAGGATCCCGATCGGCAAATACAGTACGATATGGCCGACGATATTCTTCGCCGCCTCGCCTTTGGTGACGATATAATAGTCGAACAGCGGCAACAGCCCGAGCGGATAGAGGTCGTGGACGAGATCGTGCCAGGACCTCCAGTGTATGGAAATAAGTTGGTTCACCAGCATCACGCCCAGCAGATAGGGAACCACGAGGTATGGTGCCAGCCGCCGCAGTGACTGTCGAAGCACCGCGGGGTCCCGCTGAACCAGCCACTGCAAGGCGGCCGCCCCGGCGACGATGCCCAAAGACCGGTAGAGGATCGACGGCGCCGCCGGAAACGCACTGATGACCAGCAACGAGAGACCGTAAAGCCCCGCCGTCAAAAACAGTCCGGCGACAGTAACGGCGGGGAGTTTGCGATGAACGCGGTACACGCCCTGACGCGAAAAAGTCAGCAGCATCCCAACCGGGCAGAAGGCCGCCCCTGCCATAAACACCAACAGCGCGCGGACTTGCAACGGGCGGCCGGTACCCGGTATGGCCCAGACCGTCGATGGCAGGCGTAGGAGTTGCGCGGTCAGATCATCGGAATCCAAAGCGAAATCAAGCGGCATCAAGGCGAACAAAATCAGTGCGACGGTGTAAAGCCACAGGATCAGAACGAACGCCTCCACCAGATCGCGGCGCGCGGTCACCCGTTTGGCGACACGATACCACACGGCCCAGCCGCAGCATCCGATCAGTGCCCCGATTGTCTGGGCGGCCATGTAGTTCAGCGTCACCGTGCGCGGCGGGAAGAACAACTGCAAATACTTGACCGCCAGAATAACCCCGATGCACAGCGCCATCGCCATGATGGCCGCCGGCAGGCGCATCAAAAGCAGCCGTCGCGGCCACAGCGCCCCGGTGACGATAAAGCCGAACGGGACCAACATCATCAGATTGCCGATCCAATCGGCGCGCTGATCCGATCCATGTTCGACAAAGGGGGTAGCAAGAAAGGCCCGCAGCGCCGCGGACGGCGGCTGGTAAACGAAATTGACCCCGGCTGGCCCGACGATGGTGCTGGAATACAGCATAACGGCCGCATAGAGCACCGCAAAACCGGCCAGCCGGCGCCGGTTTTGCAAGATCGGGATATCGTCGTCCATCAGCTCAGGCCCCGTGACACCGAATTGAATGTTGCGGCCGGCGATGCAAAACCAACATCGCCGGAACCGGCCGCGACAGATAACGCAGAGAGCCGGGATATGGACAACAGCCACCGCCGTGTCCCCGGGGCGTTATTTCTTTCTGGCGGTTTCCAGTTCGGTGCGCAGACGCTCGATCTCCGCCCGCAGTGCCTCGATCTCCGATCCCTGGCTATCCGACGGATTGCCGGGTTCGACGCCGCGATAGAACGGGGTGAACATGCTGAACGCCCGTTCCATCATGGCCATGTTCTGGCGTCCGACTTCCTCGATATTGCCGAACGGAAACAATGATCCCATGGTCTTCTGCATCGCCGCGCGCATCTGGTCCTGCTGCTGGGCGAACGATGTCATGGCATGTTCAAGATACTTGGGCACCAAGCCTTGCATCTGCCCGCCATACATCCCGATCAACTGACGCAGGAAATTCGTGGGCAGCAGGTTCTGGCCCTTCCCCTCTTCCTCGACGATAATCTGGGTCAGGACACCACGAGTGATGTCATCGCCGCTTTTAGCGTCGTAAACGACGAAATCGCGGCCGATCCGGACCATTTCGGCCAGATTTTCCAGCGTGATGTAACTGGAACTCTCGGTGTTATAAAGCCGCCGGTTGGCGTACTTCTTGACCACCACAGGAGGCTTTTCGCCGGCTTTTTCATCCGGCAGGGTATCGGCGGACAGAGCCATGCTTACCTCGTATTCTATGCCTTTCCCTACCGCGTATCTCGCACCTGCGATAGAGTGTTTTCGTTTCCGCAAGCCATGGGGAGGCCGGATTGACGTTTCGTCATCTGCCGCGCGCGCCTATGGTCCCGCCGAGAAGGAGGATGGATGCCGCATGGCGATGGACGGCGGTTTCGACGGTACAGGATCTGCTCCGGGCGGATGGGACGACGCTGGCAAAACCGCTGGCGGCGCGCAAACCCGGGCCCAGCCGGATCCGCGTGCGCTGGCCCGGGACTGGATCACGCTGTGGCAAAGCGAACTGTCAGCCATGGCAGCCGATCCGGAACTGCGCGAGTCGTGGCAGACCATCATGGGGCTGTGGGCCGGAACTATGTCGGCGATCTTGCGCGGGCTGCCGCGCGGACCCGGGCATGACGGAGCGTCCGGAACGGCCCGGCCCGCTGATGCGCCGCGGCCCGCGCCCGCTGCTGCTGCATCTGACGCTCGCGATGCTGAGATCGAACGTCTCGCGCGCCACGTCGCCACTTTGGAACGCCGACTGGCCGACATCGAGCGCGGCAGCGGTCCTGCGGTCGGTCCAAAGCGCGGTGCGCGACGGAAACCACGGGGGTGAATTCCCTGAAGCAGTGATCGAGGAGACGCTGCGGCAGGATGCCGCGCTGATCGCGGGTATCGCCGCATATCGCCGGCATCCCTGGTACCGCACATTGCAGGATCCGCCGGAAGTCTGGTCCGAGGGCAGCACGCGGCTGCTGGACTACCGGCCGGAGGGCGGCCTGCCAGTGCTGTTCGTCCCCAGCCTGATCAACCGGGCGTACGTGCTGGATCTGGCGGAGGGGTACTCGATGCTGCGCTGGCTGGCTGGCCAGGGGGTGCGTCCGCTGCTGCTGGACTGGGGCTGGCCGGGGGAGACCGAACG
>JAKBCJ010000377.1 GCA_021807975.1 Pseudomonadota bacterium
TGTCGCGCGATATCGAGGAAATGGCGGCGCTGCCCTGGCATATGGTCGTACTCGATGAGGCGCAGGCGATCAAAAGCCCCGGCTCCAAAGCCACACACGCCGTCTGCCGGCTACAGGCCCGGCACCGGCTGTGCCTGTCCGGCACGCCGATCGAGAACAACCTGGGCGAGCTGTGGTCGCAGTTCGCCTTCCTGATGCCCGGGTTGCTGGGTTCGCGCAAAAGCTTCAACCGCCGGTTCCGCGCGCCGATCGAGAAAGACGGTGACCCGGTGCGGCGCGGCCAGCTTTCCACACGAATCCGCCCGTTCATCCTGCGCCGCACCAAGTCCGCGGTGGCGACCGAACTGCCGCCCAAGCACACGATCCTGCGCCGGATCACCCTGGCGCCCGATCAGCGCGAACTATACGAGGCAATCCGAGCGACGATGCACGAAAAGGTCACCGAGGGCATTGCCGCCCGGGGTGTGGCGCAAAGCCATGTGCTGGTGTTGCAGGCACTGCTGAAGCTGCGCCAGGTGTGCTGCGACCCGGGGCTGGCCAAATTGTCGGACGTCGCGGCGTCCTCCAGCAAGCTGGACGATCTGATGGAGATGGTGTCGGAGATGATCGCCGAGGGGCGGCGGATCCTGCTGTTCTCCCAGTTCACCTCGATGCTGGATCTGATGAAGCCGGTGTTGACCGCGGCCGGGGTGCCGTTCGTGGAACTACGCGGCGACACCGCGGACCGAGCGGATCCGGTGCGCCGGTTCGAGGCGGGGGAGGTGCCGCTGTTCCTGATCAGCCTGAAAGCCGGCGGGCGTGGGCTGAACCTCACATCGGCCGACACGGTGATCCATTATGACCCCTGGTGGAACCCGGCGGTGGAGGACCAGGCATCGGATCGGGCGCACCGGATCGGACAGACGAAATCGGTGTTCGTTTACAAGCTGATCGCTGCCGATACAGTGGAGGAGCGGATCGTCGAACTGCAGGAGCGCAAGGCCGCACTGGCGTCGCTGGCACTCAGCGAGGACGGCGTGGCGCTGCCGCCGATGGACGCCGACGACATCGATTTCCTGTTTGGTGCCGCGCCGGACCGGCTTGCGGCTTAGGGATTGGCGATTGCCCCGGGAGACCTGGCGGCCGGTGGCCGGGGCATCGATCGTTCGATCAGGCGATGGGTGTGCCAGGTATCTTTTGGACAAGCTTTTTGGCCCGGCGCCGCGCAACCGCAAGACCGGCCAGACCTAACCCTAACGCCGCCATGCCAGCGGGTTCAGGTACGGGCTGCCCAACGAGGAACTCGAAGGCCGGGTTGTTGTTATGGTCGGACATTTGGATCGTCGAGAAACCTGGAAGGCCCTTGATCGTGATCGCGGCATTCTGGTTCGCCACAGCGCCGTAGGAGTTAATAAGGTTCGAACCGGTATAAGTCGCGAACGCGGTTCCGGTGCAGGTCGTATTGCTACACACGGTCAATGTGTCACCCGCCCCGATCGTGCCCCACAGTATCTGCAGCCCCGTCTGTGGGACCGAGTAACTGATGGTGACCGTTCCCACGTTGCTGGAACTTCCCTCCGCGACAAGATAATTCAACAGGTTGCTGGTACCGGGGATCGAGATCGGCAGCGCCGCCACGCCGCTTGTGCTACCTGCGTAAACGCCTGACGGAAAGTTGTTGCTGCCTGCGAACACGATCTTCGTGATTTCCGTTCCGCTCGGTGTAGGCAGGCCACCACCGGCTCCGGTCGTCAAAGTCGAGGAACTCTTAAACCCGGAGGTAGTGGACGTGCCTAAATTCAGCAGATTGAATCCGACGGTGGACGTGCTGGTCACGTTCTTGTTGAGTATGGTGAGCGTCTGGGCGCACGCCAAGTCGGCTGATGACATCAGCGCCAGCAGTCCGGCGCCCAACCATACCCCTAACTGCCTGCCGAACCGACCTGTTCCTTCTCCATTTCGTATCGGCATGCGGGTGTCGGCTCCATCAAACGTCAGATACGGTTTCGGTTCGCTTGGTTTGGCCGACGCGGCTGTATCAAAAGTCCGAATGTCGAACGGCCTGTTAAGCTAACCGATCAAACCGGACGTGTATATCGCTTTCGCCATTTGCCATGTCCCTTTCGGTAGCGGGTGCCGGCTTGCCCTTAAGCGGATCGCTGATCCGCGGGAGCGCAGGCCGAGCCGGCAGGTGTCCGGGCGGGTATGGGCTGGTGCTGGCTTACGCCCCAGACGCCGGTTTCCTGTTTGCCGCGGCACCGGATTGAGTTGCGGCATAACGGCGGCTTTCCCGCCGTCCCCAGGCTAATCCGATGCTTAACAATACGTTAATAAGGCGTGTTCACGTTTTACATAAATACCGCAAAATCAATACCTTATAGGTATGCACAAAGTTTCAGCACGATCTAGGATATGCCGGTCAAAGGCCCGTTTGAGCGCATTGCAGTGCCTTTGCCCACTGACTTATCCACAGCTTCAGGGGATAACGAACAGGTTATTCTCAGGCGGCGAACCTGTGGATAACAATGGTTTCAGATGGCGTTCGCACAGACGCGATCAGGCGTATCGACGCCGCTCCAGTCGCCGTTGGCCGGTTACGGCCTGGCCGTTATCCATCCGCCATCACACCGGTCAGGCGTTCGGACTCGGCCCAAAGCCGCTCCGCGGCACCCGGGTTCGCCGCCTGCGGGAAAATGCGGGCCGGTGCCGGGCCGCCGCGGATTTCGCCTCGGCCGCCCGGGCCGTAATAGGCGCCGCCCCCGGCCTCCGGCGCCATCGCGGCGAACAGGATCGGCAGCGCGCCAGCGGCGGCGGACTGGGCGAACAGGTTGAACCCGGCGGCGGCGATGCGGGCTTTCAGGGTGCGCGCGCCGCCGCCGATGCCGTTGGGGATGATTTCGGTGCGCGCCCATCCCGGATGCGCGGCTATGCTTTTCAGGTTCCAGCCGAACGTCTCGGCGCGGCGCTGCAGTTCCAGCGCGAAAATCAGGTTCGCCAGCTTGCTCCGCCCATAGGCCCGCATCGGCCCGTAGGATCGTTCGGACTGGAAATCCGTCAGATTCAGGCTGGCCCGTCGATGCGCGACGCTGGCGACATGCACCACGCGCCCGCCGTGTTTCAGTCTGTCGAGCAGCCGCAGAGTCAGGGCGAAATGACCCAGGTAATTGACGCCGATCTGACGCTCAAACCCGTCGCGCGTCTGCTGGCGCTGTTGCAGGCCCATTACCGCCGCGTTGTTGACCAGGATATCGACGGTGGCGGGCTGTTCGGCCGCGCATTGCGCCACCGAGGCAAGGCTGTCCAGGTCCAGGTGCTGGAACCGGACCTTGGCCTTGGGCACCTGTTGCCGGATCCGCTGGATCGCCTGTTCGCCCTTATCGGCATTGCGGCCGGCCAGCACCGTGTCCGCGCCCTGGCGGGCCAACCCCAGCGCGGTCTGAAAGCCAAGTCCGCCGGTCGCGCCGGTGATGATCGCATACTTGCCATCCAGGCGCGGCGCGGCGGCCGGGGTCCAGGTCGGGGTCATGTCGGGTTTCCTGTTGAAGCAGACAGCATTGATGTTAGCGCGATGGCGCCGTGACGCGCATGTGGTTTAGGCTCCTGGTCATCATCGCCCGGGCGGTAAAGCCCGGGCCTTGCGGAGGCAAACCCATGAAATCGAGCACCGACCGTATCCTGACCAGCCACGCCGGCAGCCTGCCGCGCCCGGATGCGCTGATCGAGGCCAATCGCCTGCGTGTCTCCGGCGGGATCGGCGAAGCTGCGTTCCAAACCGAACTCACCAACGCCGTCAGCGACGTGGTTGCCCGTCAGAAGGCGCTGGGGATCGATCTGCCGGGCGACGGCGAATTCGGCAAGGCGATGGGCAGCCGGGTGAATTACGGCGCGTGGTGGAGCTATTCGTTCCAGCGCCTGGGCGGGTTGGAACTGTCGGGGCCGGGGCTGTATGAAATTCCGCCGCATCGGTCCTCGCCCGGTCACGTGGTGCTGACCAGTTTCGGCGACCGGCGGGACCGGACACGCTTCGCCGCGGCCTATAACGATCCGGAATCGGGGATCACGACCGGGCCGCGCGCGCCATCCACGCCGGTTTGCGTCGGTCCATTGACGTACACCGGGCACGCGGCCATCGCGGCGGATATCGCCAATTTCAAGGCGGCACTGGCGGCGAATGGAATCGAGGAAGGGTTCATGACCTCGGTGGCGCCGGGCAGCGCGTCGCGCATCGGTAATGAATACTACAAGACCGACGATGAGTTCCTGTTCGCCTGCGCCGATGCAATGCGGGAGGAGTATAAGGCCATCATCGATGCCGGGCTGATCCTGCAATTCGACGATCCGTCGATCGCGGAGAACTGGGATCAGATCAATCCCGAACCGACGGTTGAGGAATACCGCGCTTTTTCAATGCGCCGCGTGGAGGCTTTGAACTACGCCATCAAGGGCCTTCCGCAAGATCGCATCCGCTTCCACCTGTGCTGGGGAAGCTGGCACGGCCCGCACACCACCGACATTCCGATGCGCGACATCATCGATGTGATGCTGGCGATCGACTGTCAGGCTTACTCGTTCGAGGCTGGCAATGTCCGCCATGAGCATGAATGGAGCGTCTGGAAGGATGTGAAGCTGCCCGAAGGCAAACTGATCCTGCCCGGCGTTGTCAGCCACGCGACGAACGTGGTGGAACATCCGGATCTGGTGGCCGAACGCATCCTGCGCTTCGCCAACGTGGTCGGGCGCCAGAACGTGATTGCCGCGACAGATTGCGGCCTGGGCGGGCGGGTGCATCCAGATATCGCCTGGGCGAAGCTGGACGCGCTGGCGCAGGGCGCGGAACGGGCCAGCCGGCAGTTGTGGGGTTAGGAAAACCCCCGCTGCAACGCCAGCG
>JAKBCJ010000378.1 GCA_021807975.1 Pseudomonadota bacterium
CATGTCCGACCTGACGGCCGAAACGCCGATTCACCTTCTGCCGGAGGAGCCGACCCAGGCCAGCCGCTTCGGCAAGGCGCGCACCGCCCAATCGGGCGCGCTGCTGGAGGACTATGTCGAACTGATTTCCGACCTGCTGACCAGCGGCGGGGAGGCCCGCCCCACCGACATCGCCCGCCGGCTGGGCGTGGCACACGCCACGGCGATCAAGACCATCGGACGGTTGAAGCGCGAGGGACTGGCGGTGGCCAAACCCTATCGCGGCGTCTTCCTGACCGAGGCTGGCGAAAGCCTGGCTGCCAGGGTTCGTGCCCGGCACCGCGTGGTGGTCGATCTGCTGCTGGCCGTCGGCGTGCCATTCGAGGCCGCCGAGTCGGACGCGGAAGGCATCGAACACCACGTCTCCGACACCACGCTGGCGGCATTCGCCCGCTATCTGGCCGAACGGTAACAACCGGGTTGCCGGAGGCCCCGAACCGCCGGGCTTTCCGGAGGTTCGGGTCGGTCGTGCCGAATCAGGCTGCCGGCATACGGTGCAGCGCGCACAGCTTGTTACCGTCGGGGTCGCGCAGGTAGGCAAGATACATCGCGCCGGCGCTGCCTTGGCGGATGCCCGGCGGATCTTCGATGGAAATGCCGCCATTGGCGACGCCGGCCGCATGCCAGGCATCGGCTTGCTCCGGGCTGGCCATCGCAAAGCCGATGGTGCCACCGTTGGCGTGGGTGGCCTCCTTGTTGTCGATCGGCTTGGTTACCAGGAAAAGGTTGCCGTTGTGGGCGTAGATCAAGCGCCCCCTGGCGTCCTGCATCGCCGGCTTGCCGCCGATCGCGGCGAACAGGGCGTCGTAGAATTTCCGCGACCGGGCAATATCGTTACTACCGACCATCATATGGCTGAACATTTCGTTTCCTTCTCTTTGAAGCGGTTGGGTACCGCCGCCGCTACCCCTTGAACAAAACACGGCTGGCGCGTGGCGAAAAGCCCCTTCAGATCGGAATCGCCAGCAGGGTACCGATCCGCCGGCTGTCGCAGACAGCGATCCGTTCGGCGTAGCACCACGCCCCATCGGCGTCCTGTTTCACCCGGTCCAGATAAACACCAGCCGCGAACACGGTCATCTGTCCATCGCGCATGGTTCGGACCACCAGAAACGATGTCTCGGCAGCGACGTATCCGTCCGAACCCACCTCTATCAGCGGCATGCCCGGGATGTGGCGGTAGCGCTGGCGCTCATAAATGTTTGCTTCCCGCAGTGCCAGCACGCGGTCTTCCGGCATCGCCTTGGAAGCGGCATAAATCGGGCCGACCGGATAGCCTTTCACGTCGTTATCCGCCGTGGTTACTTTATACAGATAAGTATCGAGGAAAAACCTCAGCCAATCCTCCAGATTCCCTGAATCCACAGCTTGTGCGCCAGGCTTTCCAGAATCCTCCTACCGAGGCTTCGGTGGCTCGGGTTTCCGCGCCCTCTCCGCCCATCCCGACGATTGCCGACTGACCGCCGGCCGCCGCTACCCCGCGTTGCACGAAACCGCCGTCAGCACCGTCTTCCATCGACACGAACCCGGCTGGCCCCACCGGATTGCCTTGCCTCAGCCGCATGGTCCGCAATTCCGGCGCGTCGCCGACGAAGCCCGGATCACGCAGCTTCAGTCCCTGATTGTCGGCACGCAGCCCGGCATAGGCGGTATCCGGCCCCAGCCCGGCCGCAAGGGTCGTGCTGGCATATGCGACACCGCTGTCGCTGACCACGACGCCACCGCCCTGACACAAGCGAGTGATCTTGAAGGTGGCGAAGAACGTCTTTCGGGATGCTAAGCCGTCCAGGGGCTTCGCGGCAGACTCTCCGGGTCAGACCAGGCTTTTGCGGAAGAACAGCCGCCGATGGCCGGGCGGGCAATCGTCGATGGCGGCAAACAGCGTAAAGCCGTGCCGGAGATAAAACGGCCCCGCCTGGAAACTGAGGGTATCGACACAGGCACCGATACATCCGCGCGCCGTCGCCTCGGTTTCCGCCGCCGTCAGCAGCGCGGATCCGATGCCCTGTTGCCGCATGTCCGGCGGGACGACCAGCATCTCGATTTCGAACCAGCGGAACAGTGTCGTCCCCCACAGGCCGCCAGTGACGGCGCCGGCACTGTTCCGGATGGGAATGACCAGCAAACGCGGATCCGCCGGTCCGACGATCGGCCGCGAAGCCGCATCCAAGGCGCTGAAGATACCGTCGAACACAGATCGTTCGACGGTATCCAGGACGTTGAACATCCTTAGGCGATGGTGCTGAGCAGGCTGGAGACAGGATTGGAACTGGCCTGCGCCGTTGTGGAGGGCTGCGTACCGGCATCGTTCGCGTCATGGTCGTTGCGCCGCTGCTGTACCTGGCCGGTTGGCACCGCGAACGAACTGGCTGACGCGGTCCTGGTCTGGTGCAAATAAGCCGCGGACGATGCGGCTGAGATTCCACCAATGCTCATATCGAACTCCTGTTGCTGTAAAACAACGTGAGATTAAAGGCGGGGGGTTAACCAAGGGTTAACAGCGGTCACAAAATCGGCGCGGTGCGGCGGCGGAGAGCAAGCCGCCGGCGAACGCCTTGGCAGGCCGCGAGTCAGCAAGGACCTGACGCAGATGAGTCAGGCGATGCCGCCGCTTGCATTGGCGGGGCGCGTCAACGGATTTTGGCGATTGGACGGATTGTTTCGCGGCCACACCTTAAACCGGCACCGTCAGCGCGTCGTAGTCGTACAGCCAGTCGTAACGCTGTCGGACCTTGCTCGGCTCAAATTCCCGTTCGACATAGGCGGCGGCACCTTCCGGGCTGCCTAAGGCGGGGTTGTGAAAGCGCCTGGCGTTGTCCGCGGACCCGCGCACAATGGCGGCGGTTCGTTGCAGACGTGCGGCCTGATACCGGTCCAATGCCTCGGCCGGGGGCGATCGTTCGAGACACCGAGCGATGATCGCGGCGTCTTCGAGGGCCATGTTGGCGCCTTGCGCGAGGAACGGCAGGGTTGGGTGCGCGGCGTCGCCCATCACGCACACCCGGCCTTGTGCGAAACGATCCAGCGGTTCGCGGCCCGGAAGCGCCCATTTGTATGGTGTGTCGATGCATCGGACGATGGTTTTCACATCGTCGTGCCAGTTGCGCAGGTCGTGCAGGCATTCCTGTTGGGTGCCGGGCTCGTTCCACGATTCGACCCGCCAGTCGTCGCGCTCGACAATGCCGACGAAATTCAGCAATTCGCCGCGCCGCAGCGGATAGGTCACCACATGTCCGCCGACGCCGATCCAGTTTGCGCCGACCATGCGGCGCTGAAGCGGCGGCAGGCGATCCATCGGCACCAGTCCGCGCCACGCCATGATGCCGGTAAACCGAGGGGCCCCCTGCCCGAACATCCGGGTTCTGATTCGGGAGTGAACGCCGTCGGCGCCAATCAGCAGATCGCCGGCCACTTGTTCACCATTGGCGAGGTGGAGCGTCACGCTGTCGGCTGTCTGGTCGAACCCGGCCACGGCATTGCCTGTTCGCACCGCACCGGGATCGGCCAGCCGCACCGCATCCAGCAGCACTTTGTGGAAATCGCCGCGATGCACCATCCAGTACGGCGCCCCGAACCGCTGAACCGAAGTTTCGCCCAGATCGAACACCGGCCAGGTTTGCCCCGTGGTGCCGAGGCGGATTTCCTTGCCGGCGGCGGCACAGACCACGTTTTGCATGGCGGGTTCCAGACCCAGGGCGATCAGAATGCGGGTGCCGTTTGCCCCCAGTTGCACTCCGGCGCCGACCTCTCTCAGGTCGTTGGCCTGTTCGAACACCCTTACGCGATGGCCGCGCTGAATGAGCGCCAGGGCGGCGGTCAGTCCGCCGAGTCCCGCACCTGCAATCAGAACGTCGGCCATTGGATGCCTTTCAGTCGTTTATCGGCCGCGGGGCTGCAGCCGGGTCAATGGATTGAATGTCCGCGGCGCGGCGCGCGAACCGCGAGTTCGCGCTGCCGCCCGGTCAGGTACGGTCGGGCCTGAACGAGCCGCAGGTTGATGACGGGACCGTTAGGTTGCACCGTCGGCGTCTCATTTCCCACCGACTGGGATTCCGGTGCTGTTTTCGGGACTGCGTCGGATAACGCTAGCAGCATGCCGGCGGCGACGGTTTGACCGGTCCGTTCATCGCGGCTGGCATTGCCGGGTATCGATTCGCGCTTGCGGCGGCGCTGCTGTTCGCGGAGGAGATGTTTAAGGACCGCCAGCGAGGTTTGGACCATCGCGGCGTACTGGGCGTTGAGGCCTGCTACCACCGGGGCGTCGTCCGCATGAAGCGCGATCAGCCGTAGTATGTGGTCCGCTTGTGCCCGGGCGGCGACGCACTGGGCGGCGAGTTCGGCCTCATTGGCATTGCCCGGCGCGAGGGCGGTCAGGCTGGCGAGGGCGTCGCGGTTTCTGGCCAGGATTGCTTCCGGTGTGTTCTCCGCGGGTGGCGGAAGAAGGGCAATCAGGGTTTGGATCAGGTGACGGTGCGCCCGGGCATCGAGATCTGCTGGTTGGTTCGGCTCGCTTTTGTCCATGGTCGGGTTATTAGGGAGATATAGGAAATTAGTCAAGTATGGCAAGTCGCGACGATATCCTGCGAGGGTCATTCGCGGACACCGTGCGGACACGAACAATCCGCCTGCGGATGGTTCATCCTAGACGGTGTGTAAGTCTCTAATATTGTGTGCAAAGTTGGTTGCGGGGATAGGATTTGAACCTATGACCTTCAGGTTATGAGCCTGACGAGCTACCGGGCTGCTCCACCCCGCGATTGTGGTGGTAAACCCCGCTTTGGGGGATAGGTAAGGGTGGATTGGA
>JAKBCJ010000026.1 GCA_021807975.1 Pseudomonadota bacterium
GTCTGAAGCGGGCTGATCGGACGGCAGAGGCGCCCGCCGAAAATGCTTCGCCAACCAGGATCGAGCTGACCATTTCGCCCCGCCCGCCGGACCCGGGTGGCTTCATCGAAACAAGTCTGTCCGAAACCCGGCCCGGTTACACCAGCGAAACGCTGATGCGAATTTCCTCCGACGGCGCGCGGCCCAACGACCTGGTCGCGTCCGGCATCATCGTCGAGGACAGAAACGACGACGGCGCCAGCGCCGCCCTGTCCTCGGATCAAGCCAGGAATCTGCTGTTCACCGTTACGGACAAGAACGGGAAAGCCAACAGCCTGAGCGTTCCGATGGGTCCCGGTGGCGTGCCCTACGACCAAAATGTGTCGTTGGCAACCGAGGCGGGCAACACCGGCAAGGGCGGCTTCATGCGCATGCTGGTCAATGGCACGGAGGTTGGGTTCAGTGCGCTGCCAGATCCGATCGCCTTTGGGAACGGCGAGTTGCACCCCGCCACGCGGTCCAGAAAGAACGGGTTGATCGGGATCATGATCGCGGCCGGGTTACGCTTCGTCGCACCCTGGGCGTTGAGCAGCGCCAAGCTGAACGAACTGATCATCAACACCCGCGCGGCACATCCAGGCTTCTTCACTGGCGACGATGGCATCCTTTACCCGCCCCTGACGTCCGAATCGGATGGCTCGTCCCCGCTGGCTGGCACTTTCATGCGCAACACTTATCCGCCGTGAAAGCCCGGGTGATTGTATCAATCGTCACCGGCATAATCCGACTGCCGCGATCGTCTGGAACAAGCCAAACGCAAAGCGCCATCGCCGTCCGCTTCGAAATGCAGCTTGGTGTTGCGTCGCGACAGCGCGTCATTCGCTTCGCCCGCGTCCTGAAAAAAGCCGAACTGCCATGGCAGTGTTCGTCAGCCGGCGATTCGCAGGGGCGGTGAGTGTACCGCAGGCCGTCACCCGGCCAGCGACGCCGAACGATCCGCGCCAGCGGGGCGCTTCGTCAGAGCCAGGACACCCAGAAGCGCTGAACCAAACAGCCAGACAGTACCTGGCTCTGGAGCATCCATCGTCACGCCATTGCCAACGTAAGCGACGGCCGTATAGGAGGTCGGGCTGCCGGAGACCGTGGTTGGTGACGCGAGAGCAATGCCATACATGGCCGAATCATTGGTGCCGCCGCCATTACTCCACAAATTGAGCTCGTCGCCATTACTCAATGTTAGAAGCATCCCGAACACGTCCACAAATCCCCCCGTTATCCCGTCGTAGCAGGTATCGGGCGCCCCGTTCGGATACAGCAGGTTGCTGTAGGTCAAGGAGTTGCTGTCACCAGCCGGCAACACACTGTTGCCCGTGACGGAAACGCGGGTCAAACTGGTTGCAAAAGCCGGATGACTGGTCGTCGGGGCTTTGGTCGTCGGAATTGTTGGAACCAATCCCGTGATCGACGCGTTGGTAATTCCAAGATTCGAATCAGAGAAGGTTCCGGATATACCAGTGATGTTGTTCGCGCCAACAGGATCGCCGGCAATGGTATCCAGCGTGAACGCCATCAGTCCGGATGCGGTAATCCCGGCGCCACTCAGTGAAAAATACATGATTTCGCCCGCCCTGGCCGGCGCCGCGAAACCAAGCACCCCGCTGCCAAACGCCAGCACCGTGGCGGCGGCTGTCAAAAGCTTGTTTCTCATCTCGTCCCTCTTGTGTTGGTTCCCGCGGGGCCATTCTTAATCGCTTACCATGATGCGATTTTCAGCAAAGACAAGTCTAAAAATACACAAATCGTCCACCAATATCCAAGTAATCCGGAGAAAAGTCGCCTGCCCTCGCGAGCAGGGCGCTGCCCCGAACGCCGTGTTCGGGCTGCTGCGGCAGCGTCGCGCCTGAATACCAGCGGCTGTTGCCGCGCCCGGTCGGCCAGCAGTGATCCGCTTACGCGCCGCGCGGTGATCGCGTTGCGGGCCGGTTATGGTAACATCCTCAATCGGCTGCGTTATGTACTAGTGGGCGCCGGGCGTGCCCACCAGCGCCCGATGCCGGCAGGCGTCAGCGTTTCACCGGCTGGAACTGGTCAGGGCCACCGCTACCGATGACCGGGCATATCGCCCGCCGCCACCCCTTGTCGTCGGCAGTGGACCCGCGCAACCCTGGTCAAAACCCGTTCCGGTGCCAACATACGCGCTATGCCGCATCCCCAGACCTGGCTGAAAGTGTTGCCGAACGGCCTGTTCTGCGAACCGGGCGGCTTTTACATCGATCCGTTGCGGCCGGTGGACAGGGCCGTGATCACGCACGGACACTCCGACCACGCCCGGCCCGGACATCGGGCAGTGCTGGCGACGGCGGATACGCTGGCAGTGATGCGCGCGCGCCTGGGCGACGGGGCCGGGCAAAGCCAGCAGGCACTGGGCTGGCACGAACCTGTCACCGTGGGCGACGTGCGCGTCTGGCTGTCGCCGGCCGGCCATGTGCTGGGCAGCGCACAGGTGGCGATGGAGTACCAAGGCTCCCGCGCGGTGGTCAGCGGCGACTACAAGCGGGTCGCGGACCCGACCTGCGCGGGGTTCGAACCGGTGGCCTGCGACGTGTTCGTGACCGAGGCCACCTTCGCACTGCCGGTCTTCGTGCATCCGCCGCCCGGCGGCGAAATCCAGCGTCTGCTGGACAGTGTGGCACTGTTTCCGGCACGCACCCATGTCGTGGGATGCTATTCGCTGGGCAAATGCCAGCGGGTCATCGCGCTGCTGCGCCAGGCCGGATGGGACAAGCCGATCTGGCTGCATGGCGCGCTGGCGGCGATGTGCGAGGTGTACCGCCAGCGCGGCGTGGCGCTTGGCGAGCTTCGTCCCGCGACCGTCGCGTCGAAGGCCGACCTGATCGGCGCCATCGTCCTCGCCCCGCCCGGGGCCGTCGCCGACCGCTGGGCCCGGCGTCTGGAGGACCCGGTCGTCGCACTCGCCTCCGGCTGGATGCGGGTGCGGCAGCGGGCAAAATCGCGCGGCGTGGAATTGCCGCTGACGATTTCGGATCATGCGGACTGGAACGAACTCAATACCACCCTGGACGATGTCGGTGCCCCGGAAGTGTGGGTCACCCATGGACGCGAGGACGCGCTGATCCACGCCGCCGCGCAACGGGGGATTCGCGGCCGGGCGCTGCGCCTGCTGGGATACGGGGAGGAGGAGGAAGCGGCGGAGCCATAGCGCGCCGGCCGGCGGCCCGGATCAGTCCGCCGGCGGATTATCCGGGCGCAGAAAGCGCAGTACGGCATCGACCGCCATGTCCCGCTGGCGGATCGCGTCGGCGGCGTCTGCCAGATCGCGCTTGAAAATGATTTTCCAGGTGTGCCGGTTCGATACACGGTAGAAACAGAACGATGCGATCAGCAGATGCAGGTGCAGCGGGTCGATGCCATCGCGGAACACGCCCTCGGCCGCGCCGCGCAGCAGCAGACGCCGCACGATGTCCAGCACCGCGGCGTTGCGGGAAGCGAGGGTCGGCGAGCCGCCGATATGTTTGGCGCCATGGATGTTGGCGATCGAAATCAGCCGGATCCAGTCTGGATGGGCGGCATGGTAGTCGAAGGTGATTTCCACCAGCCGGCGCATCGCATCGGCGGCCGGCAGTCCGGCGACTTCCAGCGACTGTTCGTACTCGCGCATGCCGGCATAGACGTCTTCCAGCACCGCCGCGAACAGCAGCTCCTTACTGCCGAAATGATAGTAGATCATGGGCTTGGTGGTCCGGGCGAGGGCCACGATCTCGTTTACATTGGCGCCGCTGTAGCCCTTTTCCGCGAACACCGTCCGGGCGGCCGCCAGGATGCTGGCCCGCGTGCGCCCCGGGCCGTTATGCGGAACCTGCGATTCATCCACAGAGCGATACTCCCGTTTCACAGCCAGCGGCACAGACGCGCAGACGCGCCTGGTCAAAACCGCTTGCATCTCCCATAACCTACCGGTAGGTAAAACAACAGCACAAGCCTAAACAGCGATGGAAGGGAGGCAGGCGGATGCACAAAACCCCGAACAGGGTCCGTCACGAGCCGGCGCCGATCGCCGCGGCGGCGCACAAAGCCAACCGGGGCTGACCGGCAAGCAGGAGGTTTCATTAATGGCAACCGCAACGGCCGGCGAACCGTCGGGCAAGCATCAATCCGGAAAAGCCGCTGCCAGCGGCTGGATCGGTTCGGCGCTGGAATATTATGACTTCTTCATCTACGCCACCGCGGCGTCGCTGATATTCCCGCAGATATTCTTCCCCAAAGGCAACCCCGGGGCAGCGATCGCCGCCTCGCTGGCGACCTATGGCGTGGGCTATGTCGCCCGTCCGATCGGCGCTTTCGTGCTGGGGCATATGGGCGACACGCTGGGGCGCAAGAAAGTACTGCTGGTGTGCATGTTCATGATGGGAATCTCCACCATGGCGGTTGGTGTCCTGCCGACCTATGGGCAGGTGGGCATTCTGGCGCCGTTCCTGCTGGTGGCGCTGCGGCTGATCCAGGGTTTCGCCGTGGCCGGCGAAATCTCCAGCTCCAGTTCCATGATCCTGGAGCACGCCCCATTCGGGCGGCGCGGCTTTTTTGCCAGTTTCTCGCTGCAAGGCGTGCAGGCGGGGCAGATTTTCGCCGCCGCCGTGTTTCTGCCTCTGGCGCACTACCTGCCGAAGGAGGCGTTCGACGCCTGGGGCTGGCGCATCCCGTTCCTGCTGAGTTTCCTGGTCATCCTGGCGGGCTACATCATCCGGCGCGAAGTCACCGAAACCCCGGCCTTCGCCGAGGAAAGCGCGCAGGGCCAGATTCCGCGATCGCCAATCGCCGAGGCGTTCCGGCTGAGCTGGGCGGATATGCTGCGCGTGATGTGCATGGCACTGATGAACGTGATCCCGGTGGTGGCGACGATTTTCGGTGCCGCCTATGCGGTGCAGCCGGCTTATGGGATCGGCTTCAAGGCGGACGTCTATTTGTGGATACCGGTGCTGGGGAATATCGTGGCGGTCGTCGTGATCCCCTATGCCGGCAACCTGTCCGACCGGATCGGCCGGCGGTTGCCGGTCATCGTGGGGGCGCTGACGTCCGGCGTGCTGGCCTTCGCTTATTTATATGCGATCAGCATCGCCAACGTGCCACTGGCGATCGTGATGTCGTTACTGATGTGGGGGATCGTCTATCAGGGCTACAATGCGGTGTTCCCCAGCTTCTTCCCGGAGCTGTTCCAGACCCACACCCGGGTTTCGGCGATGGCCATCGCGCAGAACGTCGGCACCACGATAACCGCGCTGCTGCCGGCGTTGTTCGCGGCCGTGGCACCGCCGGGTTCGGCCAATATTCCGCTGACGGTGGGCGCTATCGCGTTCGGGGTGACGGCGGTTGCCGCTGTGGCCGCCTATACTGCCCGCGAAACCCACCGGTTGCATCTGAACGATCTGGGTCATCCGAACGCCCAGCCTGTCCCCAAGCCGGAGTTCGACCGGCTGCGCGAACAGAGTATGGCCGGGGCCTGACAGCCGCCGCGGGCCCCGGGGCGGGGGTTCGCCCCCGGCCCGCCAGGACACTGGCCGTTCTGGCTTCATTTCACTGGAAAAGCGCGCTGAGGACCGCGAAGGCAGAACGCTTCGAACATTTTAACGGCCCTTCGCGCCCTTTCAAGCTCAACACCCAAGCCAGCGACGGCTGCAACGTGTAACCAGAGACACCGGACACCGCAGAGCCGCTGGCAGACCGAATTGGCCTTCAATCGGCTGAAATCGCTGCTGCCCGCCGGCCAGTTGCCAACGCGTATCCCGGATGCCTCATGAAGTTGACCGCGGCGGTTCATGAGACGTGCGGGCCGGTGTTCCGCCCGGTTACCGGCGGCGCGACCCGCACGCGGACTTGATAACAACAAATAGACCTAAATACCGGCACGATTTGCCTATTATTTCACCAGATCGACGAGTGCATTATCTGACGGAGGAAGCCCCTTCGGCTTGGCACGCGCCGTGCTTATTTCTTCGGCACCACCAGCCCAGTCCGGTGCAAACTCCCTGCCCTTTCCCGATCTGGCGTTCGCATCGCCCCTCAAAAGGAGCTTCAATGCCTGCAAAATACGCGATTATGCTGGCTGCCGCCTGTTCGCTTGGCGCCCTGGCCTCCGCCACCCCTGCCCATGCCGCGATGCCCGATTTAGCCGCGGCTCAGGCCATCGTGGATGCCCACACCGTCTTGCCGACTTTTACGCCGCCGGGGCCACCGTTTGATGCACATGCCTGCATGGCGGGCAAGAAAATCCTGACCATCCCGGTAACCAGCGCCAATCCGTTCACCAAGAACATCGCGATCGCCATGACTCAGGTGGCCAAGCAGGTTGGCTTCGAGGTGAGGGAATGGGAGAATCAGGCTCAGCCGACCCAATGGGTTCAGGGCATGGAATATGCCATCAACAACAAATTCGATGCGGTCGATTTGCTGGGCGGCGTCAATCCCGCCGTGCTGGGGCCGCAGATCGCCGAGGCCAAGAAGGCCGGGATCAAGGTGTTTACCTCGCATCTTTACGATACCATTCAGACGCCGGATCCGAGCGTGGATTTGTCGATGAATGTTCCGTATCATGAGGTGGGGGCGTTACTTGCCAGTTGGATTACGCTGAAGACCAAGGGGCATGTCAATGCGGTGATCGTCGGGTCGGATGAGATTATTCCAACCAAGCCCTTCGTCAAGGGAATCACCGGTACGCTGGCCAAAATTTGCGGTCCGGACTGCAAATTCACCTACATCAACGCACCGACGCCGGAATGGTCCACCAAGATCAAAAGCGGTGTGCAGTCTGCTTTGATCGCCGACCCGACAATCAACTACATCATTCCGATCTATGACAGCATGTCGCAGTTCGTCATACCGGCGCTGACGATCACCGGCCGCGCCCGCACTGTCAAAATAGCCACGTTCAACGGCACGCCGTTTGTCATCGACGCCATCCAGAAGGGCAATGTCGAAATGGATGTCGGTGAAAGCCTGGGCTGGATCGCCCGCTCCATCCTGGATGGGTATATGCGCGATCTGTGCGGCCTGAAGACCTATTCGACGCTGTATGTGCCGTTTTATATCCTCGACAGCGGTAACGCGAAGAACGCGGGCACCCCGGCGGACTATGATCGTGGATACGGAGATCAACACGTCGCGGGCTACAGGAAGCTTTGGGAGCTGAAGTGACTGGCACGCCCCCGAAGCCGCCGGCTCCGGGGATATTCGACACCGAAACGAAACTGTTACCCGGGGAAGCACGACAATGACCTACCAGCCTTTCGTATATCAGGATGTCCCGGGCCCGCGGCGCGACCTGATCGGATACGGGCGTCACGCGCCGCGCGCACGCTGGCCGAACGAGGCCCGGGTGGCGATCAATTTCGTCATCAATTATGAGGAAGGGTCGGAAATGTCGCATCCGGCCGGCGACGCCCGCAACGACGGGCTGACAGAGGTGATTTACAATATGGACCCGGCGTTCCGGGATCTCGCCGCCGAATCGGTGTTCGAATACGGCTCGCGCGCCGGAATTTGGCGGCTGGAGCGGTTGCTGACCGAGTATAAACTGCCGGCGACGTTCTTCGCCTGTGCCGTGGCGATCGAGCAGAACCCGGAAGTGGGGGCCTGGATCAAGGAAGCCGGGCACGAACCGTGCTGCCATGGCTGGCGATGGGAAGAGGTATGGAAACTGTCCGCCGAGGAGGAAGCGGATCACATCCGCCGGGCGATCGCGTCCATCGAAGCCACCTGCGGCGAACGCCCGCGCGGTTGGTACTGCCGTTATGGCGCCTCGGTCCGGACCCGCGGCCTGCTGGTGGAGGAAGGCGGGTTTGTCTATGATTCTGATGTGTATAACGACGATCTGCCATACTACACCAAGGTCGCCGGTAAGGATCATCTGATCCTTCCGTATTCATTTACCTACAACGACGGCAAGTTCGGTCTGCTGCCGTCGTACGGCGGTCCCTACGATTTTCTTGACAATCTGAAACGCGGGTTCGACCAGTTGTGGCGGGAGGGCGAGACGCATCCCAAAATGATGTCCATCGGCCTGCATCCGCGCCTGATCGGCCAGGCCAGCCGGATTCATGCGCTGCGGGAGTTTCTGGATTACACGCTGGCAAAGGGCCAGGTTTGGTTTACCCGGCGGATCGACATCGCCGAGTGGTGGAACGCGCACCATACCGAGTTCTCACGATGACCGCGGCGGCGGCCGTCGAAATCGCGTTGAGCCGGATTGCCCGGTTCAACGACGACTTCCGCGCCTATGTCACCGTCGATGCCGATGGTGCGATGGCTGCCGCCGCCAAAGCCGACAGCGCCCGTCGGGAAGGACGTTCGCTTGGGCTGCTGCACGGCACGATCGTCGCGGTCAAGGACAGCATCGATACGGCCGGATTGCGAACCGCCTGCGGGTCCGCGCTGTTTGCCGGCCATGTGCCGAACCGCGACGCGCCGGTGATAGACCGGCTGCGTCAGTCCGGTGCGGTGGTTATGGGGAAGGCGGCGCTGATGGAACTGTGCTTCGGCGTGCGGTCCACCGATATGATCGGCGGGCAGGTCCGCAACCCGTGGAACCGGCTGCATGTTCCCGGCGGATCGAGCGGCGGTTCGGCGGCGGCGGTGGCGCTGGATCTGTGCGACGCGGCGCTTGGGTCAGACACCGGGGGTTCGGTGCGGGTGCCGGCCGCATATTGCGGGATTACCGGGTTACGCCCGACGCATGGCCTTGTGTCCAACCGCGGCGCGCTGGCCGTCAGTGCGTCGTTCGATACGATCGGTCCGATGGCCAGGCGTGTGGACGATGTCGCCCGTTTGTTCGTGGCGATCGCCGGGTTCGACGATGCAGACCCGGGGTCTGTTCGCAAGCCGGTGGATGCGGCCGTCCTGACGGGGGCGTCCGGTTTATCCGGGGTTCGCATCGGTCTGCCACGGAATTTTTACTTCGACGATATCGATCCGGAGATCGCCGGGGCGGTGCGCGCTGTCGCCGGCACGCTGGCCGGGGCGGGTGCCGAACTTGTCGAAGTGGAGGTCCCGGATGCGGACATTGTCCATGCCTATGCCACGACAATCATCCTGGCGGATGCCTGCGAGGTTCACGCCGCCGCACTGACAACGAGACCGGAGGCATTTTCGCCGCAGGTCTATCAGCGGATGATCAAAGGCCGCGACCGCGGCGGCGTGGACTATGCCGCCGCTATGCGGTTTCGCGAGGCTTGGCGGCGGACGCTGCGCCGCCTGTTTGCGGACGTCGATCTGCTGCTGTATCCTACCACGCCGTTCGCCGCCCCCCTGATCGACGATGGCACGCATCTGGAGGACTCGACCCGCGATGCCACGCGGTTCACCTATGGCGGCGGTATGGCTGGCATACCCGGCCTGTCTCTGCCATGCGGCTTTACCGCCGCCGGTTTGCCGATCGGTGTGCTGCTTGAAGCGGCGTGGTGGAACGAAGCATTACTGTTCCAGGCCGGCCGGGTCTGGCAGGGCGTCACGGACTGGCATCTGCGCCGCCCTTACGAGGCGGAGTCCGCCGTGGCGTGACCGGGGCCGCGGCGAAGCCCGGCATAACGGCACCGATTTGACATTCCACCGCGATTTCCCGGGCGCCACGATCCGTACGGTTGCCTCCTGCCCCGCCATCGCCTAGTTGATTCGGATGAACGGCCCGCCCCAAGCCCCCGCCCTCGCCCGATGAACGAGATCTGGCGGGACCTGCTTCATCTGCGGGCCGACGTAACCCTCAGCACCGGCTTCGTCCTCGCCGTCGCCGTTACCATTCACATCCTGCTGCGGAAGCGAGAGGTCGCCTCCGCCGTCGGCTGGATCGGCCTTGTGTGGTTCGCCCCGGTCCTGGGCGCTGTTCTCTACATCATGTTCGGCGTCAACCGGGTACGCCGCAGAGCTCGGCGGATGCTCCAGCGGGATGGCGGTTCAGACGGCGGGGACGCCGATGTCCCGGCTGTCATCGGCTCCGGCCTGCGCCAACTGGCGCAGGCGATCGGGCGAATTACGGGCCGCCCGCTGCAATCGGCGGCCAGCGTGCACATTTACCAGAACGGCGACCAGGCCTATCCGGTCATGCTCGCGGCGATCGAGGCGGCAACCGTCAGCATCGGCCTGTCGTCCTATATCTTCGCCGACGACACCTGGGGCGGCCGGTTCATCGAGGCGCTGATCCGCGCCCGGACCCGCGGCGTGCAGGTGCGCGTCCTGATCGACGGGATCGGCGGCGGCTGGCTGACCTCGCCAGCCTACCATCGCCTGTCGCGGCACGGGGTAAAGGCAGCGCGATTCATGCACTCCGTCCTGCCGTGGCGCATGCCGTTCGTGAACCTGCGGTCCCACAAGAAAATCCTCGTCGTCGATGGGGCCATCGGCTTCACCGGGGGCATGAACATCGCCGACGACAATGTCATGGCGACCCGCCCGAAACATCCGGTGCAAGACCTGCATTTTCGGATCCAGGGGCCGGTCGTGCGGCAGCTTGCCGAAGCCTTCGCGCAGGACTGGGCCTTCGCCGCCGACGAAGACCTGGATGACGCCGTATGGGCACCGCCGATCGCCGCCCAAACCGGCGTGCCGGCCCGGGCGATCGACTCCGGACCCGACGGAGATCTGGAGAAGGTGGAATTCGCGGCCTTGCAGGCAATCGCATGCGCGCACGTATCCATCGCCGTTATGACGCCCTATTTCCTGCCCGATGAGCGCATGATCACCGCGCTGTCGCTCGCCGCGATGCGCGGCGTGGCCGTCGATCTGGTGATTCCGGGGAAGAGCAACCATGCTTTGGTTGACTGGGGAACCCGAACCAACAGCAGCCCGCTGCTGGCCAACGGTGTACGCATCTGGCTGAGCCCGCCGCCGTTTCACCATTCCAAGATGATGGTCGTGGACAATGAATGGTGCCTGATCGGCAGCACCAACTGGGATATGCGGTCCTTCCGGCTGAACTTCGAACTGTGCATGGAGGTCTATGACCCCGATCTGGCCGCCGCCCTCACGTCGCTGATGCGGGCGTCCCGCCAGTTGGAACTGACCGCCGCCGATCTGGCCGCCCGTCCGTTTGCCGCCCGCCTGCGCGATGCCGCCGCCCGGCTGATGCTGCCGTATCTGTGACCCGCACCGGCAGCGGATTAAACTGAGGTCATGCGCCGGGTTTCTCTTGCGTCGGACGCCGCAAATCCCCCATTGAACGTCTGAAATGATCAAAATCGTAAGCTGGAACCTGCTCCGCCTGACCGGGGCCTCCTTGGACGATGTCGTCCGCCTGATCCGGCGGGAAGACCCCGACCTGATGTTGATGCAAGAGGCGACCGAAGCGATGGACGGCCTGACCGCCAGGGTCGGCGGGTATTACCGCCGTAGCCCGCTGCCCGGCCGCATCCATGGCCTGGCGGTCTGGAGCCCGCGGCCATTCCCGACGGAACCTTCCGTGCTGCCGCTGCAGAACGGCGCGATGTTCAACCGGGTGTGCCAGATCGTCGATTTTGGGGCGATCACCGTGGCCAACGTCCATCTGTCGCATGGGCAGATACTCAACCGCCGCCAGCTTCGCCGCATCGCCAAGGCACTGCCGTTCCGGTGTGCCGTGGTGGGGGACTATAACCTGATCGGTCCGGCCCTGCTGCCGGGCTTCCGCGATGTGGGGCCGCGGGAGCCTACCCATATCGCCGGAGATATGGTGCCGCTGCGCATCGACCGCTGTCTGGTGCGCGGCGTTGCCTGCCTGGGCGCGCGGGCACTGCTGCGCGAAACCTCCGACCACCGGCCGATCGTGGTGACGCTGAACGCGGCGGCGCCGGGGGAGGCGCTGCCGCTGCTTGTGGTCGCCTAGCCGGCGCCTTCGGCCCCGGCTACAAACCCCTGTCGGCGCACTGCTTGTCGATGGCCGCGAGCAGGATGCACAGCGCAATCCCCTCGGATGCCGCCGTGACGTCGGCCAGCGACGGGAACGTCGGTGCCAGCCGCAGATTACTGTCCCGCGGGTCATGGCCACCCGGCCAGGTGGAACCGGCGGCGGTCAGCGCAAGGCCGGCGTCCTTTGCCAATGCCACCACCGTCTTGGCGGTGCCGGGTGTCGCGTCCAGGCTGATGAAATATCCCCCCTCCGGCTTGGCCCAGGTGGCGGCACCGGTGCCGGTCAGGCGCGCATCCAGTGCCGCCTGAACCGCGGCGAATTTCGGCGCCAGCAGTGCTCGGTGCCCATCCATATGGCGCATCAGCCCGGCATGATCCTTCAGAAACCGCACATGCCGAAGCTGGTTCAGCTTGTCCGACCCGATGGTGCGCTTGAACATCCGGGCCAGATACCAGGCCACGTTGGCCGGCGACGACGCGAAGAATGCCAGCCCCGCGCCCGCCAGCGTAACCTTGGACGTCGAGGCGAAGATGAACGCCCGGTCCGGATGGCCGGCCTTTTCGCACAGGTCCAGGATGTCCGCGACCTCGTGCCGGTGCGGGGTCAGGTGATGAACCGTGTAGGCATTGTCCCAGAACAGGCGGAAATCGGGCGCCGCGGTCCGCATCCGGGCCAACCGGCCCACCGTCTCGTCCGAATAAACATCTCCGCCGGGATTGGAATACTTCGGCACGCACCACATGCCCTTGACCGACGGATCGGCGACCAGGGTTTCCACCACGTCCATATCCGGCCCGTGTCCAGTCATTGGGACCGGGATCATGCGGATGCCGAATTCCTCGCACAGCGCGAAATGGCGGTCGTAGCCGGGAACCGGGCAAAGGAATGCCGGCTTCGACCACGGTTCGGTGCCGCCCGGGACGCCCTTCAGCAGCGCCCACACGATGGTGTCGTGCATGACCGCCAGGCTGGAATTGTCCAGCACAACGATCTGGGCCGGCGGGGCGCCGACCATCGTCGAGAACAGTCGCCGCACCTCTGGCAGGCCCTGAAGCACGCCATAATTGCGGGCGTCGTCACCCGCTTCGGAAAAATGGTCACGGTTGCCGGGCAGCGCCAGCATCGGCTCCGCCAGATCAAGCTGATCGGCCGCCGGTTTGCCGCGCGTCATGTCCAGTTTCAGCCCGCGGGCGCGAAACGCGTCGTATTCGGCACGGACCTTTTGGCGCAGGGCCTGGAGTTCGGCATTCGGCAGATCGGCAATACGGTTCATTGGCCCCTCGGCGTTGCGGCGTGCGCTCTACCGCAAATCCATTGCGCCGTTAACCGTTTTTCAACCGCCGTTCACGCTGCAAGGTGCAGGTATGCCCGTCCACCGACAGTTCCGAAGGTCACTGACAGAGCGGCGGCTTGACCCACGCTGAATCCCGCCAGCGTCAAAGAGGCCCAATGCCCTGTACCTTCAGCGATGTGCAGCGTGGCGCCCCGGGCATCCGCCGCGCCTTGGGACGCATTCCAGCCCATGTCCGTCATCGCCGGCGTCACATCCCACATCGTGACCTCGTCACCGGATTTGAAGCCGTTGACGGTGGACCACGTATCGGTTCCGCCGCTGGCGACAACGAAGAACACGTCCGTGCCAGTGCCGCCGGTCATAAAATTGGACCCGGTTCCGCCGTCCAGGACGTTGCGGCCCGATATCGCGGCCAACGCATCTTCTACCGCTAAGGAATGGAGAAAGGCGTTCGGAACCAGCGCGGTCAGATCGATGCTGTCTGTCCCTGCATAGATAAACTGGCTTTGTAGATAATTGACCGGTCCGCTGTAGGATTCGCCAGCCACATCAAGAGTCGACGTGAGCGCGCCATTGAAAGTCGTGGTCTCGGCGAATCTGGCGACGGCCGGCTGATCCGACAACTCGATCGTCATCGAATCCTCGATCGTCGCCGACGGCGTGATCTGCTCGGCGTACATCAAACTAAGAACGTTTCCAGAGATTCCGGTAATGGTAGGGGTCATCAGGACGGTGTTGCCCGATGGCGACAGCAAAGTCGCACCCTGCGTCGACCAGGGCGTCCAGAAAACACCGTCATGGCTTTCATACAGGACGATTTTTCCAGCGCTGCCATCGGCGCTGGAATAGTCATTGGCAACCATCCAATAGGTGCCGTCAGCCGCTTGCTTCACGTCAACATTCTCGCCGGTGATGGCGGCGTAGGTCAGCGCGTTGATGCATTCTGATGTAGAAATGACATGGGCGCCTGACGGGTCCATCTGCGAGTGCAGTATCCGTATGGGTTGGATCGCCCCCGTCGCGACGTCGGTCCAGCCGGTACTATACCACACACCGATGCCCGTCGCATTGACCACCGCCGACGGGGACCATGCACCGGTGGAGTCGATACCGTTCCACTGCCCGATAACGACACCCTGCCATGTCCAGGTCTGCCCGCCATCCGACGAGGTCGCAAGGCCGGTGACGTTGTGGCTTAACATTCCGGTATTGTACCCATACGCATTCGGCAGCGCCGTCATGAACATCGCCAGCGTCCCATCGGCTTCCCGAACCACTGACGGATCGTTCAAGTGATATTGGCCATAAGGCACGGTCCCCGACCAAATTATTGCGGTTGGCGCATCCGCCGCCGGAGTGGATTGATACAACCTGTCCGGCCCAATGTCGGCACTGGTCAGCCAACCACCAAGGTAAAGCACGCCCCCAAATACATCGGGCGAATATATATCGTAGTCCAGATTTGTATTTGTATTTAGCACATTCACATTCAGGACCGACATCGAGGCGAACCGTGGAATAGACACCCGAATATGCCTTATCTTAGTTGTTTTGATATCGACCTGGTCACCAAAGCCCGCGCCCATGGCGTCACTTACCGGTCGATCACGGATATGTGAACATCAAAATCATTTCGTACGTTGTCATGTAACAATAGTTGAAGATTGCTACCGTCCGGCCGAACCTTTGGACTGTTTCGGTGGCAGGCGGACACGAACCGCCCGCCCTCGGTTGCGCCAAGGCGCGAAGCGCCCCAATCTCCTCCCAAGACAGGAGGACTCATCCGGATGTGGGAAAAACGTCAGATCGGCCGCACCAGACTGCGTGTCAGCACATTGGGGCTGGGCACCGCGACCATGGGTGGCAGCCGCATTCCGATCACCCGGGCGGACGGCGAGGCAATCGTGACGGCGGCATGGGACGCCGGGGTACGTTATTTCGATACCGCGCCGTTCTATGGCGTTGGCGCCGCGGAACACCGGGTCGGCGATGCGCTGCGGGAGCACGACCGGGACTCATGGGTACTGTCAACCAAGGTCGGCCGGTTGTTGCGGCCCAAGACGGATACGGCGCCGTCCCCAGACGGACGGCTGTCGCCGATGCCGTTCAAAGTGGTTTACGACTATACCTATGACGGCATCATGCGGTCGGTCGAGGACAGCTATCAGCGCCTGGGCCTGGCACGCATCGATATCCTGTATGTGCACGACATCGGCGTCTATCAGCATGGGCCGGAACTCAATGCCGTTTACCTGCCGCAGCTGCGCGACAGCGGCTATAAGGCGCTGGACCAACTGCGCCGCTCCGGCACGGTCAGCGCGATCGGCCTGGGTGTCAACGAAAAGGACGTCCTGATCGACGCGCTTGGCTTCGGCGACTGGGACGTGTTCCTGCTCGCCGGACGCTACACGCTGCTGGAACAAGGGCCGCTGGACGACCTGATCCCGATGTGCGTCCAACGCGGCACGTCGCTGGTGATCGGCGGCCCGCTGAACTCCGGCATCCTGGCGGGCCGGGACACCTGGAACTACGATACCGCGCCACCGGACGTTGTTGCCCGGGTCCGGAAGCTCGCGGATGTTTGCAAGGCGCACGGTGTCCCGCTGGCGGCGGCGGCGTTACAGTTCCCGCTGGCCCATCCGGTGGTGGCGGCGGTCATCCCCGGTCCGCGCAGTGCAGCCGAGTTCACCCAAAACCTGCCGCTGTTCACGATGAAAATCCCGCATTCCCTGTGGTCCGACCTGCGTAGCCAGGGGCTGCTGCATCCGGATGCCCCGGTTCCGGCGTAACAGCGCCCCCACCTGACAGCAACAGGGACGTCCATGCCGATCCTTCAAACCGACCCCTGGCGGACACAGTTCTTCCAAGACGTGCCCTGTCCGGACGGCGTTATCATTCCGACCAAGGACTGGGAGGCCTGGACGCTGTTTCCCCGGCACCGCTGGATCTACGACAAGCTGGCCGTTGCTTTGTCGCAAGGACTGGACGCCGCGCCGCACGGGGTCATTCCGCCCCGGTTTCCGGTGTTCTCCAAACCGATGATGAACCTGCGCAGCATGGGCGCCGGCAGCCTGCCCATTCCGGACATGGAAACCTATCGGGCGGCGATGGCGCCCGGGCATTTCTGGAGCACGCTGCTGACCGGCGCGCATGTCAGTTCTGATGCGGCGGTGGTCGATGGCGAGGTCCGCTGGTGGCGCCATGCGACCGGCGCCACCGCCCCCGGCGGTACGTTCGACCACTGGCACATCCACGCCGAACCGATGCCGGAGATCGAGGCGTGGTGCGGCGCGTGGGCACGAAAGCACCTGGGCGGCTACACCGGCACGATCAATTTCGAAACCATCGGCAGCCGGATCATCGAGGCGCATCTGCGCTTCGCCGACCAATGGCCGGACCTGTACGGGCGAGGCTGGGTGGAGGCCCTGGTGCGGCTCTATGCCCGGGGCGAGTGGGTTTTCGACGATTCCCAACGTGCCGATGGGTTCAGCGTGGTGCTGTTTGCGCCGCACGGGCCGGCCTACCGGCATCCGCCGGCCAGTGCGGTGGAGGCGGCGCGATCCATCGACGGTGTGCTGAGCGTGCAGATTTCGTTCCACGAGGACCGCGATCCGGCCCGGCATTCCATGCCGCCCGGCGGGTTCCGTCTGGCCATTATCAACGCCGCCAGTCTGGCGGCGGGCCAGCGCGCGCGAAGCCTGTTGCCCGCGAACCTGTTTATTAAATGAAGCCGGCGGGCCGGCGTTAACCCATTGCCACGGCTGCTATGGCAGGATGCCCGGGCACCCCGAAGGCGACCCGCCATGAAAACAGCCCTGATCCTGCTTGCCCTTCTTGCCCCGCTTTCGGCGCTGGGGGCGGAGTTGAAGATCGCCACCTGGAACCTGAACTGGCTGACGACCCGGCCCGAGGGTGCGCCAGGCCTGCCAGCCGACGTCAAACCGCGTTCGGACGCCGATTTCGCGCTGCTGGCCGGTTACGCAAAGGACCTGAACGCCGATGTGGTGGCGATCGAGGAGGTCGATGGTTTCCAAGCGGCATCGAAGGTGTTTCCGCGTGATCTTTACTCGATCCACATGACCCGGGATCACGTCGTGCAGCGGGTCGGCATCGCTGTCCGCCGGGGCCTGCACTACGATATCAACCCCGATCTGACCGCGCTGTCGGACCATTATCTGCGCAGCGGCGCCGACATCACACTGCACCTCGGCGCGTCCCGGCTTCGCATTCTGGCGGTGCATCTGAAAAAGGGCTGCCGTGACATTCCGATGCCGCGCGCGGTCAGCCGGTCATGCACCGAACTGCGGGCGCAAATCGGGCCGCTGGCGGACTGGATCGCCGCCCGTGCGGCCGAGGGCACGCCGTTCATCGTGCTGGGCGACTTCAACCGGTGGATGGATGACAGTGACACGTTTCTGGCCGGTTTGCGTCAGGCCGCACCGTTAAACCGAGCGACGGAGGGTCGTAGCTCGCCGTGTTGGGGACGGGAGAATTTTATCGATCATATCCTGGCGGGTGGCCCGGCGTCGGCCTGGATGCGGCCGGATTCGTTGCGCGTGCTGACGTACCGCGAGACGGACCATGCCTGGCAGGACCGGCTGTCCGATCATTGCCCGGTGTCAGTGCGGCTGGAGGTGCCGGAGTGAACAGGCGGCAGCGGCGCCGCCCTGGCGCAGTCGCCGGGCGTGTTCAACGCCAAGCGGCGTCAGTTCCAAATGCCAGTGGCATTGCAAGGCGCCCTCCGGCAGGCGAATGGGATCGTGTAGATAGCCAGCCTCCAGCGCATCAGCCACGGCGGTGCGCCATTCCTCCGCGCTGGCCTGGCACGCCGCCCTGGCGGTCAACAATTCGATCCCGGCGTCGATATTCGGCGCCGTGATCCGGTCGCGGAAGACGTGCAGCACCAGCCCGTCCAGCAGCGGGGCAGGTTTGCCGTCGCCGGTCATGGCCGCGATACCGCCCGGGGCGGCAGTTCGCCGCGCACGACGGCGGCGCCGATTTCCAGGCTGTGCGCGATCCGGCGGGCCTTTTCCATCAGAAGGTCGGCCCCGGCAGGCGAACACACCTGTCGTGCGGTAGCTTCGAACAGGATCAGCCAGCGCGCGAAATGGTGCGGCTCCAGCGGCAGGGGGAAATGGGCAGCCAGCGGCTGGCCGTGATAGCGCCCGGTCATCAACGCGACCGAGGACCAAAAAGCGGTGATCTTGGCGATATGTGCTTCCCAGTCCGCAACGCCGTCGAACAGGTAACCGATCGTCACGTCCCGGCGCGCGGATTCATAGAACTGGCGCACCAGGCATTCCAGCACCGCCTCGTTCAGCCCCGTTGCCGCCCGGATATCCCGGGTGATCGCCGCTCGGCGTTCCGCGTTCTCCGGGAACGCTATCGACGGTTCGGTGCTCATGATGCGGCGGAGGCGGCTTTGCGCAGCGCCCGCATTTCCTCGAAGCGTTTGGTGACGTCGCGCATGATGGCCGCGATGCCAGTCATTTTCCCGGCATCATCGCGGAACGGCACGATGGTGAACTCGGTGGATATGCGCGTGCCGTCCTTGCGGATCGCCGGCACCGCCAGAAGGTCGCCGCCGCCATAGCGCGTTTGGCCGGTTCGCATCGTCTTCTCATAACCGTCCCAGTGGCGCTGGCGCAGCGTCACCGGAACGATGATATCCAGCATCTGACCGATCGCTTCCGCCGCGGTGAAACCGAATATGGCTTCGGCGCCGCTGTTCCAGTAACGAATGCGGCCATCCGCGTCCGCATAGACCACGGCGTCCGGCATCGCCGCCGCCAGGGCAATCGCAAAGCGTTCGGCGTCGAATGGGATCGGGGGGGCGGTGTTCATGGGGCATGACCTTACGGGAAAACAGTGGAATTCAGCGACAGGACAACCAGCGGGGCTTGGTTCAGGCGATCCCGCCGGCAGCCGCCAGCGCGCCGCCGAGGTCGGACAGCAGGTCGGCCTCGTTCTCCAGGCCAACGGACAGCCTGATCAGGCTGTCGCTGATGCCCGCCTCCGCCCTGGCCTCCACGCTCATGCTGGCATGGGTCATCGTGGCCGGGTGGGCCACCAGGCTCTCGATACCGCCCAGCGATTCGGCCAGCGTGAAAACCTCGACAGCCTCCACGAAGCGCCTGACGCCGGCGACGCCGGACGCGACCTCGAAGCTCAGCATGGCGCCGAAGCCGCTTTGCTGGCTTTTGGCGATGGCGTGGGATGGATGATCGGCCAATCCGGGGTAATGCACGGCCGAAACCGCCGGATGACGCAGCAGGAATTCGGCGATCGCCCGCGCCGTTGCCTGCTGACGCTCGATGCGCGCGAACAACGTTCGGATGCCGCGCAGCGTCAGGTAGGCATCGAACGGCGCCCCCGTCACCCCGGTGGTTGTCGCCCAGGCGGTCAGGTCTTCAAAGTCCTTGTGTGCCGCCGCGACGACGACGCCGCCGATCACATCGGAATGACCGTTGAGAAACTTGGTGGTCGAGTGGATCACCAGATCGGCACCCAACCCGATGGGCTGCTGCAAGGCCGGCGACAGGAAGGTGTTATCGACAATCACTCTTGCCCCGGCCGCCCTGGCCCGTTCGGCGGTCTTGCGGATATCAACGACACGCATCAGCGGATTGCTGGGTGTTTCGATCAGCAGCAGTTTCGGACTGCGTGCGAGAGCGGCCCCCAACGCTGCTTCGTTGTTCTGGTCGATGAACACCACGTCGAACTGCCGCTTGGCCTGCCGGGCGTTCAGCAGACGCCATGTGCCGGCGTAGCAGTCGTGCGGGGCAACGATCAGGTCGCCCGGCTGAAGGCTGGCAAGCGCGAGGTCGATCGCCGCCATTCCACTGGACACCACGACCGCGCCGGCGCCGCCCTCTAACCGAGCTATGGTCTGGGCCAGCACGTCACGGGTTGGATTGCCCGCCCGGGTGTAATCGTATGTCCTCGCCCGTTCGAAGCCGTCGAACGTATAGGTGGTGGTCAGATACAGCGGCGGGGTCACCGCCCCGAACGCGGTGTCGCCGCCGATGCCGTTGGCAACCGCGATTGTCTCCCGCGACTTATTTCTGAGCATCGGGTTATCCTTTGAAGGCAAGGCTCGCGACCGGC
>JAKBCJ010000379.1 GCA_021807975.1 Pseudomonadota bacterium
CTGCGCGGTTGTCACGGTCGGACTGTTCGGCAGCGGCGGCGGCGCCGGTAACGGCGAAAATGCCGCCGCCAGCGGCACCGCCCGCTACGGCCGCCGCTGCTATCGCGGGGCCGGCGGCGCCGCCGGTGGCCACGGTCACGCCCGCCGCGGCGATTGCCGCGGCCGCCGCAGCGGTACTGACGCCCAATGTCCGAGCCTGTCTGGCATCCGCTGGGGTGGAGGCAGGCTTCGATCCGGACTCGGGTGTTTCCGATCCTTCGACTGACGCGGGGGACGGTAAACTCAAGTCCGCGCGGTCGAAACCGGACACGGATAATCGAGTGACCGCATCCTGCATCTGATCGGTTCGGGCGAATGTCGCCCGAACCGCCATCGGAGTTTCGCCGCTGCCGGCGGAATCGCTCATCTCATGGGTCCCTGGAGCCGTTAATGAGAGGCCTTGCCGCCCTTGCGGCCAGCTTCGGCGGCCTTTTCCCGATCATCGGCGAAGTTTCCAGACCGGTCGCCGGTCTGCGTCTCTTGCCCGTGACTTGCCTGGCCGCCTTTGCGGCCGGCATCCGCGGCACGCTCGCGATCATTGGCGAAGTTGCCGGAACTATTCTGACCGCCAACATGCCCTGCCCGGGATGCCTTTTCGCGATCTTCAGCGAAGTTTCCCGGATTGCCTGTATGCCGTTCCTCTGCCATGGAGTACCTCTTTCTGACTGTGTCGAAGCGCCGGGCCGTTGCACCCGGCTTTTCTGGAACGGGGCACCCCGGATCGGGTTGTCTTCAAATATGCCGTGACTGGATAAGCGGATTTCGTTGATATCGTTGCTTATCCGCTATCGCTTGCCTTTATCCCGGCGGCTGGCCATAACGTTACAGTATGCAGAGCGGGGCGGATCGGTTTCGGTCCCGATCACATTGTGCGCGGTGCGACGGGACGGACCTTGCCAACCTGTCTTTTCCGTCGTGTTTCAGAAGCTGACGCTGGAATCCGCCATGGCGACAAGATGGGCCGCCCGCTGGCGCTGGCCGCAACGATACCGCCATCCGGTTCAACCCGTATGATCGTCACATTTGCCCGTCATCCGTGCTCCCCGGGGTGCGCCGGGTCGCCATCGGTGGTTTCCGAGCGCCTGACCGGTGCCCGGGGCAGGATCAACGTCACCGTTGTACCGCTCCCCTCCCGACTGTCGATGCCCAGCATACCGCCAGAGCGTGACGCGAACGCTTGTACCATCGGAAGACCCAGGCCGGTGCCCTTGCCGTGCGGCTTGGTCGTAAAGAACGTTTCAGTCGCGCGCAACATGACCTCCGATGGCATG
This sequence comes from Pseudomonadota bacterium, assembly GCA_021807975.1. Lineage (GTDB taxonomy): Bacteria > Pseudomonadota > Alphaproteobacteria > Acetobacterales > Acetobacteraceae > Rhodopila. The sequence goes on from JAKBCJ010000379.1 coordinate 1,311, forward strand.
CCGTGGCCGGTGTCCTGAACCGAAATCCTGACGTAGTCGTTGAGCGGCAATGTCTCCGGCCGGTCTCCGGACGCCAGGTTATGGGCCTCCAGAACCAACCGACCGCCGCCGGGCATCGCATCGCGCGCGTTGATCGCCAGGTTCAACAATGCGACCTCCAGTTGATCTTCGTCCGTCAAGACGGGCCAGACGTCTTGCTGAATGTGAAGGATCCGGTTGATCCGGGGACCCACGGCATGGCCTATCATCTTATCCGCCTTTCGGATGGATACCGCGACGTCAACGACGGTTGGCTCCGGCGAGCGGGCGCGGGCGAAATCGAGCAGCGGGCGGGTCAGCGCAATCGCCCGAGCCGTCGCCTCGATGCCAGCCTCCACGATACGGGCGACCGGCTGCCCTGCCACCTGCCGGGCAATAATCTCGAAGCTGCCCTGGATCGAGGCCAGCACATTATTGAAATCATGCGCTACGCCGACGGTCAGGTGGCCCAGTGTTTCAAGCTTCTGCGACTGCATCAGCGCTGCCCGAATATCCCCTCTCAGTCGCGCTTCGGCCTGCAATTCCGCGGACGTATCTTCCAGCGCCCGCGAGCGTTCGGCTACCTGAACCTCCAGGTTGGCAGCCGCCCGTGTCACGGCGTCGCGTGCGCGGACGATGCCGGAGATTTCCGTTTCGATTCCGATCCAAATTGAGATGGGACCGTCCGCTTTTTCGCGCAGGGGCGTGGCACGGGCCAGAAACCAGCGGTATTCGCCATCCCGTCGGCGAAGCCTGTGTTGCCGCTCGAACGGCTCCCCCGACCGAACGGCATGATTCCAGGCCGCGACGGATGCATCGCGGTCGTCCGGGTGCAGCAAGCCGATCCATCCGCCGTTCCGCGCCTGCTCCGGCGTCATGCCGCTGTATTCCAGCCAGCGCTGATTTTTGTATTCGCTGCTTCCATCAGCCCTGGCAGTGTAAATCAACTGCGGGAGAATCTCGGCCAGTGCACGAAATTTCGCCTCACTTTCCGCACGAGCCGCTTCGGCAGCCTTGCGCGCGGTGGTGACCTGGATGGCGAGTACGGCACCGCCGACCGTGCGGTCCGCGCAGAACCAGGGCGCCATTCTCCAGCACACGAACTTTCGGGTTCCGTCGGGACGCACATAGGTATCGTCATCGTCGTGTCGGCCTTCGCCTGCCAAAACAGGCGGAGGGATGGCGATCCAGGCTTCGGGACGTTCTGGCAGAACGTCGTCCAGGCGGCGACCGATCAAATAGCCCGGCGGTGCCGCCAGCAAGCCAACATCTGCGATGAAACGGCTACTGACGGCCAGGCAGCGCATTTCGATATCGAACATCGCGAGCCCAACCGGCGCGCATTCGATGAATTGGAGCAAACGGGATTTTCGTTCCAGCAGGGCGTGCAGGACCGCCTTCCGAGCCATGATATCGTAATCCGAGCCGATGAGGCGCAGCGCCCGGCCAGAGCCGTCGCGGATGACCGTCCCCTGCGTCTCGGTCCAACGAATGGTGCCGTCGGCCCGACACATGCGAAAGGTTGCGCGAAAATCCACTGTTTCGCCGGCAATGGCCTGACGCAAGGCTGCTTCGACATATGGAGCGTCGTCCGGATAGACGAGGGCGCGGAACGCTTCCATCGATCGAGTGAAGCCAACTGCCGGCGAATCCGGGTCTTTCGGCAGCCCTTCGCGCGAGACCGCGGCATCGGTCGCAACGTCCCACTCCCGGGAGTCGATGCCGGCGGCCTCCAAGGCAAGTCTCTGTCGGGTCTGGTTGGCCCCCATCGTTTCTTACCGCCCCCGGGGATCGGCGATATCGAGATTTACGCCCGGGACACGGGTGCGGCCACCGTCCTTGCCGGTTTCGGAGACCCTGCCGACGACCAACGGCCAACACATATCTCCGGTGCCGACCCGGCGAATGCGGTACCCGAACTGGAAGGTGTACTCTTGTTGCTGTTCGCATCGCGGGAGGGTTTTCATGGCGATGCATCGATCCACGGGTAGCACCGAGGGGTTCACTTCCACCGACGACAGAGGGGTCGCTATCGCCGGGTCAAGCCCATGCAAACTGAAGAGGCACCGCGACCACGTCTGACGATCGGCTCTGGTCGCTGATTCCCGGGTTTCGCTTCGGGTGACATCTTTGGCAAGCCGCCGGATGCGGTCGATCGGCACCAATGCTGCATTTGTAACTTCTGCTTTGCGGTCGGCCGGCACGCCATCGATTAGGTCATGCGCGCCGGGCGCTGGAATCGGACGTGGCAAAACAACCAAAAGCCGAGACAGCGAAACGGGAACTGGGATGGCAGGGGTGGCCGATTGTTGCGGGTCGATCAAAAATACCTCCACTGGCTAATCGGGTGGAGATCAGCGGGGAACCAGGATTGCTTCTTGGATCGTATATCCACTGTACGACCTCCGCGCTTTGAGCAGGGAACGACAAGCAAATTACTGACCGCATTCTTGGTCAAATTCATTCAAAGTGTCTCATTATTCGGTTACGAATGATTTACCATGCAAGTGCTCGAAACAATTTTTGGAGGGTGATCACACTATTTTGATCGGGGACCGTTCTTGACCCTCGCTCAACCTCAGCAGGGGACATGGTTCCGGGACGCCGGTCAGCCGGACCTTGATCCAGCGGCCAGCCGGTTCATAGTGCGGCCCCATAAGAATGCCGCGAGGAGATAACGATGACCGAACCCCTGCCGACCGCGAAACCCGAGGAAGTTGGTCTGAGCCAGGCGGGGCTGGAACGGCTGTCGGCTGCGTTGGAGGAGCGTGTCGCCGTCGGTCATATTCCCGGCGCGGTGGCCCTGGTCGCCCGTCATGGCAAGATTGCCTATCATCAGGCGTTCGGACGGCAGGATCCGGCACTGGACAAGCCGATGGGCACCGATGCGCTGTTCCGCATCTATTCCATGACCAAGTCGATCGTGTCTGTCGCAGTCATGATGCTGTGGGAGGAAGGCCGTCTGCTGCTGGGCGATCCGATCGGCCACTACATACCGGCGTTCGCCAATACCCGGGTCGGAACCGTTGCCGGCGACGGCTATACGCTGGCCGCCGCCGCCAGCCCGATCACGGTTCAGGACCTGCTGCGCCACACGTCTGGCCTGACCTATGAATTCCGCGGCACCAGCCCGATCCACAAAGCCTACGGTAAGGCCCGTATCGGACGGCTGAACCAGACCAATGCGGATCAGGCGGCGGAGCTTGCGGGCCTGCCGCTGCTGCACCAGCCGGGGACGGTTTGGGAATACAGCCGCTCCACCGACGTGCTGGGGCGCCTGGTGGAGGTGGTGTCGGGGCAGACGCTGGGGGCGTTTCTGCAACAGCGTATCCTGACTCCGCTGGGTATGACCGATACGGGATTTTCGGTTCCCGAGGCGGGACATGACCGTATTGCCGAACCATTCGCCAAAGATCCCGAGGGGGGGATGGATATCGCGCTACTGGACATCCGCCGCCCGGCGCTGTTCGAATCCGGCGGCGGCGGGCTGGTGTCAACCGCCATGGATTA
>JAKBCJ010000380.1 GCA_021807975.1 Pseudomonadota bacterium
CGCTTGACCAGTTTCATGCTGGCGGCGTCGTAAACATCCACCTGATTGCGGGCCAGTCCGTTGACCGTCAGGAATTTGCCATCCGGGCTGAACGCGAGCTGATATGGATCGGTGACCGGGACGCGCTGGCGCACCTCCCCGGTGTTGGGGTCCAGGAACATGATCTGGTTGCCGGTGGTGTCGCCGACCAGCAGGCTGCGTCCATCGGGGCTGAGGATCAGATGATGCGGCTCCCGCAGCGTCGGGATGCGGCGGACCTCCTTCTGAGTCGCCATATCGATCACGCTGATCGCCGCGCCGGCCGAATCGATCACGAAAGCGATGCCGCCGGCATTGGCCCGGGCGGTAAAACCAGGCACGGTGAAGCAAAGGGACAGCAAAAGGCAAAGGCGCCGCATGGCCTGCGTACTCCGGCAGAATGGCGCCGTTCCCTACGCCCTATGGCCGGAACCGGGCAAGGCTATTCGGGCGCCGCTGACAGGTCGCCGCGCGCGAAGACGGCCGCTGCGAAGGCGAAAAATACACAGGCCGGGGTGGAAATCAGCACGTTGTCGGTGATCGCATGCAGCCCCAGCGCGAGTAGTGCCAGCCGCATGATCCGCCGTTCCGGGGCCGGCAATCCGCGTGTATGGACAATCGCCCACCCGGCCGACAGGACGATGAGCAGGCCCTCGCCAAACGCGCCGCCTTCTACCTGAATGCGGAGATATTCGTTATGCGCGGCCCAGGTGTGCAGGTTTTGGGCAACCCGTCCTTGCGGCGACACGACCGCATTGCCTGCGCCGGTACCCCAGCCGAACCATGGCGACCTGGCGGCGGCATCCTGGAAACTGGGCCATAGCAGGTCACGGCCGCTCAGGTTGGCGGTTTCGTGCAGGAAGACGTTGAACAGGCGAATTTCGTCGAAACCGCCGGCCAGCAATACCAGGACCGGGAGGAGCCCGAGCACTGTCAGAATCAGCAGCAGGCGTTGGCCGGCGGGGAAGATGGCGGAGCGGATCGACACCAGGCTGAGCCCGGTCACGGCGACGGCATAGACGAATGGCGCACGCGCGCCCGTTAGTGTCAGAATCAGGAAATTGACCGCCAACAGGGCCAGATCGCCGCCCCGCCCATGGCGAAACAGTTGGATCAGGCAGGCATAGATCGCCGGCAGGCATACCCCGGCCAGAAACGCCGGATGGCCCAGGCCGGCCAAACGGGCGCCTCCGCTATCGACGAACAGGGGGCGGATACCAGCGGCGGCGAACGGCAGGCTGGCCAGAACGGCAATCGTGGGGGCCCATTTCGTGGCCCGGATCATCGCCTCCGCCCAGCGTGCCGGCATGCGGCAGAAGCAAAACGCGAACGGCGCGACGGAGCCGATCATCGATCGCACGCTGTCGGCGGTGGACAGGTGCGGATACAGCCCATGCACCAGGCCGGTGACCAGCATGACGGGAAAGGCCCGGGCGGGGTTCAGCGGATCGGCTTTCGGGCCGAACCGGATCATGCACAGCCCCGCCAGGCCGATCTGGGTGCCTTTGATGACCGCGATCACTGGCTGAAAGGTGTCTGGCCCCGCCAGATCGTGAAAGGTCATTTCCAGCGTCAGGCCGGCGGTCCACAGCCAGGCGACGGAGAAGCCGGCGGGAAAGCGCAGTGCCAGAAAGCCGGTCCCTGCGGCGACCGCCGCGATCAGGCCGGCGCCGAACAGCGCCGGCGAAACCAGCCCAAAGGCCAGCGCCGCGGCGAGCAGCACGCCTGCGCCAACGATCATGGGCGTTTCGGAGCGAATGAGGAAGCGTGGCATGCGGATGCCGGTATGCCGGAAATGAATTAAGAAATCGTTTACGCGCGGGGCGGGGCGTAGCCTGGAGGTGGTTGCCAGCGGCCTGTATGAAGACCCTGCCGAACCGGTGGCGGCCGTCGCTCGATAAGGGTTATCGATATGGATCGTGTAGGAATGCCGCAGGCGGAAGCCGACCGGCTGCGGAAATTGCGTGGTCAGGGCCGCTATACGGCGGATGAGCGGTTCGAAGGGGCGGCCTATGCGGTGTTCGTCCGCGGCCCGCATGCCCATGCCAGGATTGTGTCGGTGGACACTGCCCGGGCTGAAACCATGCCGGGGGTCGTCCGCGTCCTGACCGGGCGCGACTGTTCGGGGTTGGGGAATTTTCCGGTGCTCGACCGCGTCGGCAAGGGCTTGGCGATCCCGTTCCGTCCGGTCCTGGCCACGGACATGGTACGGCATCCGGGTGAGGCCGTGGCCTGTGTCATCGCCGATACGCAGGCCGAGGCGCTGGATGCTGCTGAGGCGGTGGTGGTTGACTATATCGATCTGCCGGCCGCGACCGGCCTGACCGATGACGCCCCTTTGGTGCATCCCGGCGCACCCGGCAACGTCGCGATGCGGCATGAGGCCGGCGATGAAGCTGCCGTGGAGGCGGCGATGGCTGCCGCCGCGCTCGTGGTCGAGACCGAAATCCATATGCCTCGTCTGGCACCCGTGACGCTGGAACCGCGTGCCGCGGCGGCCCGTTTCGACGACGGCGTCTTCTTCATCCGGGCGCCGCACCAGGGTGTGAACGAGATGCGGCGGGACTTTGCCGCCGTGTTCAATCTGCCGCCTGACAGGTTTCACGTCATGGGTGGCGAGGTTGGCGGCGGGTTCGGGCCGCGCAATATCGCATACCCGGAATACGCCGCCGTCATGCTGGGCGCGAAGCTGACCGGCCGCCCGGTCCTGTGGCGCGGAACCCGAAGCGAGTCGTTCCTGACCGATATCCAGGGTCGCGGCGTGCGGGTGCGCGGCCGTCTGGCGGTGGACGCAGCGGGCCGGTTTACCGCGCTGTCGATGCAGTACGACGCCGATCTGGGGGCCTATATTTCGCCGGTCGCGGTGTTCGCCAACATCAACAATCCGTTGCAGTCGCTGATCGGGTGCTACGACATTCCGGTTGCGCATGCGGTGTTCCGGATGATGCACACGCATGCCGTCCCGACCGGGCCGTATCGCGGGGCAGGACGCCCGGAGATGGCGTTGCTGATTGAGCGTATGGTCGATATCGCCGCGGCGCGATTGAACATCGACCCGTTCGAGCTGCGGCAGCGTAATATGATCCCGGCGGAGGCGTTCCCATTCACCCTGCCGAACGGCCCGCGCTACGACACCGGCGATTTCGGGCGGTTGATGCGCACCGCCAGGGACGCCTCCGATTGGGACGGTTTCGCGGCGCGGCAGAAATCCTCCGCCGGTTTGCTGTGCGGGCGGGGTGTGGCTTTGTTCATCGAGGTGTCCGGTGGCGGTGGTGCCCCGGACGAAGCGGCGTTGACCCTGTCGGCGGTCGATGGTCAGGCTGTCCTGCGGATCGAAACGGTGACGGCCAGCACCGGCCAGTCCCATCCCCGCACCTTCGCGCTGATCGCGGGGCCGCGGCTGGGACTGCCGGAAATCGCGGTGGATTTCGTAGCGTCCGATCCCGGCACCCACTTGTCGGGTGCCGGGTCTTATGCGTCCCGCAGCACCATCGCCGCGGGAAGCGCCGTTGCGGTGGCGGCGGATGCGCTGTCTTCGCGGCTGCGCGGCATGGCGGCGCTACGGGCCAACTGCGCGCCGGAGGATTTGCATCTGGCGGATGAGGCCGTCTGCCGAACGGACGGAAGTCCGGTGTGCCGGCTGGTGGATTTGCTGGGCGAGGCGATGACCGAAACCGGTCGTGTGGCACCGACACAGGCGTTTGCCTCCGGCTGCCATGTGGCTGAGGTAGCAATCGACCCCGACACCGGTGCGGCTGTCCTGACCCGCTACCTGGCGGTGGACGATGCCGGGGTGACGATCGACCATCAGGCGGCGGAGGCCCAAATCCAGGGCGGGATCGCGCAAGGTGTGGGCGAAGTGCTGGGCGAGGAGGCGGTGATCGATGCCGCATCCGGCCAGCCTTACGCCGCGAGCCTGATGGATTACGCGCTGCCCCGGGCGGACGATTTTCCGGGGTACCGGGTGATTGCGTGCGATACGCCGTCGCCGTTCAATCCGCTGGGTGTCAAAGGCATCGGGGAGGCGGGTACGACCGGCGCGCTGTGTGCGGTGACGAGTGCTGTCGCCGACGCGCTGGGCGGGCGGGACCTGCCGGCGATGCCGTTCACCCGGGAACGCCTGTGGCGGGCATTGCGGCCCAAAATCGGTGAGATAAACGCCTGACGGCGGGCTCCCGCTACGGAACCTCGGCTTAGGATACGCGGCGACATAAGCGATTGATTTGACGGGAGCCGTCGGCCGCGTGTCCATCGAAGCGGTTATTTCAAGGCGAACCCTAACTCCTGTCGAACGGGACCGCGCAACGTCGCCCCAGTTCCCGATACTGGGCAATCCGCGCCGCGTAAGCCTCGGCCAGCCGTTCATCCGGCAGCACGGTTTCCGCTCTGGCGGGCGGGGTGCAAATCGCTTCGGGGGCTTCTCCGGTCGTTGCCATGCGGGCCAACCGAGCGGCACCGAATGCCGCGCCGCTCTCGCCGTCGGCGAGGCGGTGCAGCGGAATCCCGAGCACCGAGGCGATGATCGCGATCCAGGTTCGGGACCGGGAGCCGCCGCCGATCACGTCCGCCTCCGCGATCCGGGTTCCGGACACCGAGAGCGCGTCCAGGCAATCGCGCAAGGAGAATGCGACCCCCTCCAGCACGGCTTGGGTCAGCAGCCGCCGGTCGGTGTCGTGCGACAGCTCGGCGAAGGCACCGCGGATCGCGCCGTTGTTCAGCGGGGTCCGCTCGCCGCCGAGGTAGGGCAGGAACAGTGCCGGACTGGGCGATACCGGTGCCCCGACC
>JAKBCJ010000381.1 GCA_021807975.1 Pseudomonadota bacterium
CCTGACAGAAACCGTCGGCGGCCATCTGCTGATCGTCACGCTCAACCGTCCGGAGGCCGGCAATGCCCGCAACACCCAGATGGGCCTGGATCTGCTCGATCTGTGGACCGGTCTGATCGACGACCCGGGCGATATCCGCTGCGTCGTCCTGACCGGTGCGGGCGAGACAATCTTCTGCGCCGGCGGCGACCTGAAACAGCGCAAGACACTGACCCCGAAGCAGTGGCAGCACCAGCACGAGATCTTCGAGCGCGGGCGCGACGCGCTACTGGAATGCCCGATCCCGGTCATCGCCGCGATCAACGGCCACGCCTATGCCGGCGGGCTGGAAACCGTCATGGTCTGCGACTTCGCCTACGCTGTCTCGACCGCGCGTTTCGCGCTGACCGAGGTGACCATCGGCATCATGCCCGGCGGCGGCGGCACCCAGACCCTGCCCCGAATCGTCGGCGAACGGCGGGCGAAGGAGATCATTCTGACCGGCAAGCCATTCACCGCGCGGCAAGCGTTGGACTGGGGTATCCTGAACCGTGTGTGCGAACCAGGCACGCTGATGGACCAGGTGCTGGAAACCGCCGCGACGATCTGCGCCAACGCGCCGCTGTCGGTGCGCCAAGCCAGGAAGGCAATCCATCACGGCCTGCAGATGGACCTGAAGCGCGGCCTGATGTTCGAGGTCGAGGCCTATAACCGCTTGGTCGATACCGACGACCGGCGCGAGGGCGTGCTGGCGTTCAATGAAAAGCGCAAGCCCGTGTTCACTGGCCGGTAACCAGGATTTCTCGCAGCGTCTCCGCCAGGATGTTGTTCAACAACGGCTTTTCCAACACCGAGCAGAACCCGGCCGCCGCCGCCCGCGCGCGCAGCCGCGGGTTGGCGTTATTGGTCAAAAGCACGGCCGGCATGGCGAAACCCCGGGCACGGAGTCGCTTCAGCAGATCGAATCCGTCGAGGTACGGTTTACGGTCGTCCAGCACGACGCACATCGCCTTGGCCAAATCGGGGTCGGTTAGCAGACCGGTTTCAGCGAAGTGCGTACGAACCCGGTATCCCTCCAACTGAAGGGAAAATTGCAGCGAATCGCGCACCGCCCGATCGTCGGCGGCGATCAGCACGAGAGTAGGTATAATAGACGTCATCCAGGCTTCCGCATGTCCCTCGCACGCCGTCCAATGTTGGGAGCGAGCGACGACCGTAACCTGTTGCGCCGGACTTTGGTTTGATGGACCTCAACCCAAACGAATTTGCCCGGAGCGGCGTTCGATAAATCCGCTAGCATGCGGAACCGCCCCGCCGGCATTGGCCGCCGGGGCGGAGACCGCCTTACTTCACGGGCGTCAATTGTCCGCGAACCGCCCCGCCGGGGTTATTCCTTGAGTGGATATTAACGTACAGCATGCCGGACGAGAGCTGATGCTCCTGCTCCTCGGTCAGCTTGACGGTACCATGGATGGGACTTTTTGGCGCTGTCCCCAGCGGCGCGACAACGCCGGCATTCTTGCCGGCCGGGGCGGGGCCGTGGATATGGGCCGCCGTCACGCCGCTGGAAAAGCCCTTGAACGTGACGTCGTACGACAATTCGCGCGTGACCGTATCCAGGCTCGCCGTTGCCTCGCCGGATCCGGCGGATTGGGATGGCGGCACTTCAGCACCTGGACTCAGCGTAGCGTGGAACTTTTCGGTGGCCGCCGAAGCGGTTCCCGCCATCAGCACCGCGAAGCCGGCAATCAGCAGTGATTTTCGCAACATGAAACCTCCCTGTTTTCTGTCTCAGCGCGAACCGTTCGGTGGGGGTTGGGCCGCCCCGCAGCGCCCGTCGCATCGTCGATGTGGGTGCGATCCTGCTTTTTATAATGGCGTTGGCCGGCGTTCGATCCTTCGTCGTCAACATCGGCGCCATGGTTGACGCGCCGTCGGAACAGGAGAATATCGCCGCCTTCGGATCGACCGCATCAAGGCCGCAAAGCCGCCAAAATCGTGCATCAGGAAGGATCCCATGACCCTGACAAAAGCCCTCGGCCAGTTTGTCGCCGACCTGTCGCCGAACCGCCTGCCGGACGAAGCCGCCCGCATCGCGCGCATGGGCTTCATCGACACCGTAGGCACCATGATCGCGGGCCGGAACGAAGACAGCGTCCGCATCCTGACAGATACGTTGGCGCCCGGCGTTGGCCCGGCCACCCTGACCTTCGGCAGCCGCAAAGCCCCTGCCCCGGAAGCCGCCTGGATTAACGGCACCGCCGCCCACGCCTTGGACTACGACGATGTGGCGCTGCGCGGCCACCCCAGCACGGTGCTGGTGCCGGCGATCCTGGCGGAAGCGGAGCATCTGGGTTCATCCGGCGCCGACATGATCACGGCCTATATCGCGGGATACGAGTGCTGGGCCGAGCTGTTTCGCCGCGACACCGGCCTGCTGCATCAGAAGGGCTGGCACCCGACGGGGCTGTATGGCGCGGTGGGCGCGGCTGGGTCCTGTGCCAAGCTGCGCAAGCTGGATGCCGAGAAATCCGCCATCGCCATCGCCCTGGGCGCGTCACAGTCGGCGGGCCTGATGTCCAACTTCGGCACCATGACCAAGCCGTTCCACGCCGGCAAATCCGCCCATGCCGGGATCATGGCCGCCCGCCTGGCCGAAGCCGGCTTCACCGCCAACACCGATGCGCTGGAACATCCGCAGGGCTTCCTGCACGCGATTTCGCCGACCGGCACCGAGGACCGCACCAGCCAGAGCAAGGCCGGTGTCGAGTGGGCGATTCTGTCGCAGGGGCTGGGGATCAAGAAATATCCCACCTGCTACTGCACCCATCGCGCCATCGACTGCATGCTGGATCTGGTCGCCAACAGCCCGATCAAGGCCGATGATGTCGAGAAAATCACCGTCAACATCAGTGACTATTTCTCTACCGTGCTGCGTAACCATCAGCCGGACACCGGCCTCGCCGCCAAGTTCAGCATCGAGTTCTGCATGGCCAGCGGCATCGTCGCCCGGCGCGTTGGGCTGCGGGAGCTGACGGACGCCTTCGTTCAGCGCGCCGATATCCAGGCGCTGATGCACAAGGTGGAAATCGTAACCACCACCGTCCACGATCCCGCACTGCCGGGTGCGGCGCCGCACGATCAGGTTGCCGTCGCATTGACGAACGGCCGCACCATCCAGGGCGATCCGGTCGCGCGGGCAACCGGCCACCCGTCGCGCCCACTGACCGATCGGCAATTGTACGACAAGTTCGCCGATTGCCTGGATGCCGGGGACTCGCCGATCCCGGCGGAGGTACTGTTCCAGCGCCTCTCCGCGATCCAGTCGATCGACGCGCGCGACCTGACGGCCTCGATGGCCGGCACCCGGGTCTGAGCATGGCAATCGGGCGCCGGATTATCCTCGGTTCGGCACTCGCGGCGCCGTTCATCCGTACCGCCCGGGCGGACCCGATCAAGCTGCGGGCCTCGGTGGACACCGGTCCCAGCCATGGCAGGACGATTTCGATCGCCGACTTCCTGAAGAAGCTGGAAGCGGCATCGCAAGGGGAAATCACCTGCCAGTTGTTCGACAGCGGCCAGTTATTCGCCGATCGCGACGTGATCGAGGCGCTGGTGGTGGGGCGGGTGGAAATGGCCGCGCCCGGCACCTGGCTGGTATCGGCTTACGTGCCGGAAGCCGATATGGCGCAGTTGCCGGTGTTTTACGGTCAGCCGGCAGACATCGTCCATCGCGCGACCGACGGCATCCCCGGACGCATGGTCAACGATCAGGTCAGCAAGAAGCTGCGGGTCGCGATCCCCGGCCGGTGGATCGATCTCGGTTTCACTAATTGGTACAGCACGCGCCGTCCGCTCAACACGCTGGCTGACCTGAAGGGGCTGAAAATCCGCAACTCCGGCGGCTTTGCGCAGGCGTGGCGGGCGCGGTTCTTCGGCGGCGTTCCTGTCATGACAGCATGGCCCGATGTGCCGGTTGGGCTGTCGCAACGCACATTCGATGCCTTGCAAAGCACCGACGAAAGCTGCGCCAGCGCCAGGCTGTGGGATGCCGGCCTGCGATTCGGGCTGATCGATCGCCAGTTCATGGGCAGCTACATTCCCATGTTCGGAGAAAGTTTCTGGGCCGCACTCAAGCCGGGATTGAAGACCCTGGTCACCGACCTGTGGGCGGCGAACATCGGAACATACCGCGCCAACATAGCGGCCGCACAGGACAAGGCGGGCGCGGACCTGCAGGCTCACGGCGTCAAGCTGGCTTATGTCCCGCCCGAGGAACTGGCCGCGCAGCGTAAACCGATGGTCGCCGATCAGGCTACCGTGGCATCGGAGATGAAGATATCCCCGGAAATCCTGGATCGGATCAACGAGGCGATTGTGGCGGTCAACTGATCCGCTGCGCATCGGGGCATGCAGGCTAAGATATATCTTGAACATAAGATATATCTTATCTATATCGACTGTGCCGGCGCCGCCGAGGCCCGGTTTCACAGGAGACACGATGCATCATCATAATCATACCGGCTGCCGGTTCGCCCGCGACCCGCTGGAAAGCGGCGAACACCGGCGTGGGCGCCACGGCCGCCAAGGCGGCGGACGGCGCCGAATTTTCGACCACGGCGACCTTCGTTTTGTCCTGCTTGGGATGATCGCGGCCAGGCCAGCACACGGCTACGACCTGATCAAGGCGCTGGAGGAACGCATGGGCGGCGGCTACAGCCCCAGCCCCGGCGTGATCTACCCGACGCTGACGATGCTGGAGGAACAGGGCTACGCCGCCAGCACCGCCGAGGACGGCAAGAAGCTGTATCGCGTGACACCGGA
>JAKBCJ010000027.1 GCA_021807975.1 Pseudomonadota bacterium
GAATGTCCGGAACGGTCAGCCGCTCGCTTTGCTCCGCGGCCTCTGTTGCTATGGCCCGCAACCGATCCAGGTTCACGCGCGCGGCGTTGGTCCGTTCGGTAAATACCGGCAGCAGCGCCGAAACGCCGAGCTCAGTCGCCTTCTGCACCACCAGGTCGGTGGTGTCGCGCTTCAGCACGGAAAATACCAGCCAGGGACCCGGTTCCTCCGCCTGCGAGCGCCCCGGCGTCTCCACGGCGAACATGCATTTCCCGCGTGCCAGTGTGGCGATCCGGCCGGCCCATTCGCCGTCGGTGCCATTGAAAAGATGCACGATGTCGCCCACTGCCCGACGCATGACACTGCCCAGGTAATGCGCCTGCGCCTCGGATGCCTCGATGACCGCGCCGGGGGACAGAGCCGATTCGACGTATAAGCGGATCATGAGGATGATATATAAAGTATGACTGGATTCATGGAACCGCGAACAACTCCCCTGAACATGCATACGGACATTGTTGTCACCGGCTGGGTTGCCCGCCTGCCTCGCGCCTGGCTCCCCTATCTGCTCCTGGCCCGCTTGGACAGGCCCATCGGCGCCTGGTTGCTGTTTTTGCCCGGGCTATGGGGCATTCTCCTGGCTCGGCCGGACGCGGCGGAAGCAGTCCGTCTGATTGTGCTGTTCGGCGTCGGCAGTGTTGCGATGCGATCCGCCGGCTGCGTCGTCAACGACCTGTGGGATCGCGACATCGACCGAATGGTGGCCCGGACGGCTGGACGCCCGCTCGCATCGGGCGCGCTGCGGCCGCTCCAGGCGCTGCTTTTCCTGGCGGTGCTGCTGCTGCTGGGGCTGGTGATTTTGCTGCAACTGAACCGGTTGAGCTGGGTGTTGGGAGTGTCGTCGCTGCTGTTGGTCGCGCTTTATCCGCTGGCCAAGCGTGTGACCTGGTGGCCGCAACTGATGATGGGTTTCACCTTCGGATTTGGCGCGCCGCTGGGCTATGCCGCTGCCGCCGGCCGGTTGGATGCGGCCTGGGCCATCCTGTATGCCGCCGCGATCCTGTGGGATCTGGGCTTCGATACCATCTATGCCCATCAGGATCGTGAGGACGACGCTCTGATCGGTGTCCGCTCCACCGCCCGGCTGTTCGGTGACCGCACCCGGCCGTTCCTGGCGTTATGTTACGCCGCGACCATCGCGATGCTGGGGCTGGCCGGCTGGCAGGCCGGGCTGGGACGCTGGTTCTACCCGGCGCTGCTGCTGCCCGCCGCATTGCTGGCGCGGCAGGTGGTTGCGCTGAACATCGACGATCCGGCCGGGTGTCTGCGGCTATTCCGAGCGAACCGCGAAGTCGGCCTGACTGTAGGGCTCGCGGTCCTGGCGGGCTGGTTTTGACCGCGGTCCAAGCGCCCGCCATCGATGCCGAGGCATTCATCGAGGCCAACACCGTCCTGACGGTCGCGCGCCAGGTGCCGGAAATCCGGCTTCACCTGGCGACCGAGATCACCCCAGTCTGGCAGGCCAGCGAAACCTGGCTCGCCGAACGCAATATAGAGCCGCCATTCTGGGCCTTCGCCTGGCCCGGCGGTCAGGCGCTGGCCAGGCATATCCTGGACAATCCCGCCTTGGTCGGCGGAAAGCGCGTGCTGGATTTCGCCGCCGGCGGCGGTATCGCGGCAATCGCCTGCGCCATGGCCGGTGCGGCGGATGTAGAGGCCTGTGAGATCGACGGGCTTGCCCTGGCCGCCATTGGCCTGAATGCGGCCATCAATGGCGTCACGATCCGCCGATCCGGCGACATCGTCGGTTCTCCATGCCGCTGGGACCTGATCCTGTGCGGCGACGTCTGTTACGAAGCGCCGATGACCGGCCACATCATGCCTTGGCTGACCAGCCTGACGCCGATGGCCGAGGTCTGGATCGCCGATCCCGGCCGGGCTTACCTGCCGAAACACGGCCTGGTGCCCGTCGCCGCCTATCGCATCGAGACCACGCTGGAACTGGAGGACCGCACCGAACGCGAGGTGACGCTCTACCGGATTTTACCCGCGACCTGACCGAACGCGGTGCCGTTGATCGTCAACGGGCCGCCGCCGACGGCGATATCCCAGACCACCCCGTCGCCGCGCGGGCGTCCGAGTCCTTGCGCGATGAATAGCAAGGGGATGATCTGCCGCAACCGGGCATTGCCCTGAACACGGGCCATCAGCCCACTCATACCGGACGCGGTCAGGTGGATGTCCGCCCCGGCCTCACCGTTTGGCCGAGGCGTGAATTTGACCGAACCATGCACATGAAGCGGACCCGCATCGAAGTCGAGCGACTCGATCGCCGCCCGCGCACCCGGCAGGTTCAGCAGTGCCGCGGCCTGCCGCTGCAACACCGCCAGATTGGCATCGGGCGCGGTAGCCGCCCGCAGCAATGCCATCAGCGGTGCGACTGGCAAGCCCGCGAAAATGGAACGGGCGATCACATGATGCGGCATGAACCCTGCCATGTCGGACGACATCGACGCCCAGGTCGCTTCGTCCGCCGCGACATCGGCCGTGGCGTTGACGACATGATTCTCCGCACCGCCGTTCAGCAGGAGTTGCATGCGACCGAGGGAGCCGGCGCGGCCCCCGCCGAGGTTGAATTCGACGCCATCGACGGTCTCATCCACGTCGAAATGCGACAGCAGGCCATTGGCGGCATCCAGCAGTGTCCGCAGTCCCTGGTCCCGCGCTTGATTCGGCGGCATCGCCGACAGCGCACGGGCGGCGATCAGCAGTTTCTCTGCTTTGGCCCGATCCAGCCCGTTCAACGTGAAATGCCCTTGCAGGTCGTGAACGCTGCCGCTGGTTGCGGGGTCTTTTGCCGTCGCGTGCCAGTCTTCGGCTGACTCCCGGCCGAGTATGTCCACCAGCCCATCGGCCGTGGCGGATACATTAGCGTCCAGTGTCAAGCGGTTGAGTGTCTGTTCGCTGTCACGGCCGCCCGCTGCGGATTGCAACGTAATGGTGCCAAGGCTCGCCGATATCTGGGACGCCGTGGACAGGCTGGGGTCGAGACGGCCACGGATGGTCTGCTGTCCAAGCGTATAGGAAACGGATCGATCGATGCCCGGACCGATCGCGCCCTCCGCGGGAAACGACAGGGCCGAAAGCGTCCATGCGCCGTCTTCCGCGGGGCGTGCAACGGCTTCGGCAGCCGCACCCGGCGGTGCGATGAACCCGGACAACGGGATCTGAATGTGGAAATCCGAACCGGTTTGGGTCACCGACGCCGGTTCGGCCGGGGCTGACACCGCACCCAGGGTCAGGACAGAGAGCATTTCGCCCAAGCTCGTTCGTACGGCCTCGGTATCCCCGGCCAGAGCCGAACCGGCGGACAGGAAGACAGCCAAAATCGGGAGGAAATGCTTCTTCATGACTGAACCACCGGCAACCAGACGCTGACGGTGGTGCCCTTGCCGATTTCGCTTTCTATCAACAAGTGCCCGCGATGGCGGTTAACGATGTGCTTGACGATCGCCAGCCCCAGTCCGGTGCCGCCGACCGCGCGGGACCGGCCCTTGTCCACGCGGTAGAACCGTTCGGTCAGCCGGGGCAGATGCTCCTTCGGAATTCCGCTGCCCTGATCGGCCACGGAAACCACGACACCGCGCCGGCTTGGCCATATCTTCCCGGGCGTCGCGACCGCGGCCGTCAATGTCAGCGTTCCGCCGTCGCGACCATATTTCAGCCCATTGTCCAACAGATTCTGAAGCACTTGCGCCATCTGATCGGCGTCGCCCGACAAGATCGGCAGGCCGGCCTCGATCCGTAGTGCCAGTTCCACATTCCGATCCTTCAGCCGCGGCTCGTATCCCGCAACGATGCGGTCCAGCAGCCGCTTCAGGTCCAACGGTTCGGATGGCACCTGATGTTCGTTCAATTCGATCCGCGACAGGCTCAGCAGATCGTCGATCAGCCGGTTCATCCGCGCGCCCTGCTCGGCCATGATCTCCAGGAACCGTTGCTGAGCCGGCGGATCGTCGGCGGCCGGGCCACGCAAGGTTTCGATGAAGCCGATCAACGACGCCAGCGGCGTCCGCAGTTCGTGACTCACGTTGGCGACGAAATCGGCGCGCATATGTTCGATCACCCGCTCCCGGGTCCGATCTGACAGAACCACCAGTATCTCGCCGCCATCGGCCAAAGGGGGGTCCATCGGCACGATTGTCGCGTAGATATCGCGCTGAACCGGCGCCGGCAGGCTGATCTCGGCGGTCTGGGACTGTTTTGTCGCCATGGCCTTGTCGATGGCGCCGCGAATGGCCGGATGGCGCAGCACAGCCGCCTTTTCCTCGCCAAAAGCCAGCCTGGCCGCCGCGTTGGTGCGTCGGATTGTCCGGTCGCGGGCAAGCACCAGCACCGGATCTGGCAATCGCTCCAGGATCAAGGTATCGGCGCGTCGGTGCTGTTCCTGCAGGGCTGTCCTGGTTGCGAGGCGCCGCGATATCCGATCGACCTCCCGCCCCAGGGCTTCCATCAGAACAGGACCCTCGGAGCGGTGACCGGGGGGGCGTTCGTCCGAGGCGACAAGCCTGACAGCATCCGTCAGCAGATCGAGATCGTGCGCCCAGACCAGGGCAAACGCGCCGGATGCCGCTATACAGACGGCAATACCGGCTAAAGCCGGCCAGAAACTGGCCCAGCCCATCGCAGCCAGGAACCCGAGCACCGCGACGGGCACCCCGGCCAGGAACGCGGCGATCCCGATAAACCTCATTCCGGCCGGCCAGAGCGGGGCGGCAGGTCAGACGTTGGGATCGGCACGTTGATACCGGGCACGGACCCCTCGTTCGATGGCCGCGGAGATCAGCGAGTCGAGGCCCAGTTCGCCGCGGACGAATTCCAGCATCTCCAGCGATTGCTGCCGGGCACCTTGTCCGCCAGCCACGACCTCACAAGCCAGGACGTAGGCGGTTTCTCTCAGTTTGGTGTTGAGCGCGGCACGCATCAGCCGCGCGGCGTGGGCCAGTCCGTCATTGTCGTGCAGCAGCGACACGGCGCGGTCGGTCGCATCCGACAACGCCGATGACGTAAAGTCCTGGAATACTGGCAGGGTCTGGACCAGGCCGGACATGATGCCGATTTCCCGGTCGGTTATGCCGCCGTCGGCCGCCGAGACCAAAACCATGGTTAGAATCAGGGCCTCGGGGGCGTTGATGGCATCGCGAGATCTCATGGGAACCTCTTTGATCAAAAAAAACGATGCGGAAGCCTTAGGGCCGCGGCCCCGGTGTTAGAAATGCACGAGTCCGTAAGAAAGCGCCAGTTTCGTTGACCGCCTGTGCCAAACCGAGGCGTTGCACCACCACCCCGGCGGGAAATGCCGACATAAGCCGGCTGGGCGCCTGGCGGTCCAACAGCACGAAAACCCCACGGTCGGTGGAACGGCGAATCAACCTGCCGAATGCCTGCCTTAGACGCAGCCTTACGATACGGTCATCGTATCGCTTCGGATCGCCGTCGGACAAATGGACGCGCCTCTCCCGGTGCAGGATGTCCGGGCGAGGCCACGGCGTGCGCTCGAATACCACCAGTCGAAGGGCATTGCCGGGGACGTCCACACCGTCGCGCATGGCATCGGTTCCCAGCAGGCAGCTTTCTTCCTCGGCGCGGAAGATATCGACCAGGGTCGCGTTGCCCATCAGGTCCACATGCTGCGCATAAAGCGGATATCCCGCCTGTTCCAGGTCGGGTGCGATACGCTGATGCACGGCCCGCAGGCGGCTGATAGCCGTGAACAAACCAAGCGCACTGCCCTCTGACGCCATGAACAGCGTGCGATACGCCGCGGCGAGCTGATCCAGGTTGTTCGGCATGACATCGCTGACGACGAATGCCCTTGTCTGTTGGGCATAATCGAACGGCGATGCCACGGCTGCCCTGATTGCCGGGGACGGCAGATGCAAGGCGCCGACCCGCGCCTCGGCGGATGACCATGCGGTTTCGGGGTCACGCTCGCCTGAATCGCGTAGCGTGGCGGATGTCACCAGTAATCCCTGGGCGGGCGATGCCAGGGTGGTAGCGAACGGAATCGTGGGGTCCAGCCAATGACGGTGCAATCCGACGTCCAGGTCGCGCAGCCCATCGCGGCGGTCAAGGCGCAGGAACATGATGTGGGCCGGGCGTTCGCCGGGGGCGGTTTGCGGTTCGGCCAGACTCCGAAGCATGGTCTGCCACGCCTGAAGCGGGTTTAACGCCCGGCGCGTCAACGATCGGCCAATGGCCTCGATCCGGTTGCGGGTGGCCTCGTCGATCTCCTCCGCTTCGTCGTCCAGCCGCGCGAGCAGGCGTTCCCGCAGCGTGACCAGCGGTTCCGATATGCGAGCCAACGAGCGGGCCAGCCGGTCGGCAGCCGCGGCGGCTTCATCGTTCAACGGGAAGACATCGCACTCCATCGAACCGAACCCGGGACGCGCGTCGGCCCCCGCGGTTCGGGCCAGTATCTGCCTTCGGATCAGGCGCAGGAATGCTTCCGAGGGATTCGGGCGAGCGGGTTCGACCCCCTCCAGGTCCTGTGTGTCCCCCATTTGTATGCCGGCAGCCCAGTCGGACGGCGGCAAGGCGGCGGCGGCTTGCAGGGCAGCGTCCAGTGGCGCCTGCAGCGCGGGGCGCCCCGCCACCAACTCATCGAGCCGTTTCGATAATCCCCTGGCGCGGGAGCGCCCGCCCTCCGCCCCGCGCAACCAACGCCGCAGTTCCGCGGTTTCCGCTCCGGACAGTGCCGCCGAGAACGCACTGTCGGCGGCGTCGAAGACATGGTGACCCTCGTCGAACACGTATCGCGTCGGCACGGCATTGTCGTCCAGTCCGCCCCATGCCGCCTGGGTCATCACCAAGGCATGGTTGGCGACCACGAGTTCAGCGGTGCGGGACCGGCGGATGTTGTGTTCGATGAAGCAGCGCCGCCAGTGCGGGCAGGCCGCGTGGATGCACTCGCCCCGGCGATCCGCCAACGATGCGATCAGGCCACCGCCGAACAATTCCGGCAGCCAGCCGGGCAGATCGCCGCCTTGAATGTCGCCGTCCTCGGTCGCGATGGCCCACCGGGCGATCAAACCCAACGGGACGATGTTCTGGTTCATGAAACCGGCTGAAGCAGTGCCGATCGCGTCTTCCAGGTTTAACAGGCAGAGGTAGTTCTCGCGGCCCTTGCGGACGACGATGCGGCGGCGGCGTTCCGTTGGATCGGGAATAAGGCGTGCCAGCTCGCTGTCGATCTGTCGCTGCAAGTGGCGGGTGAAGGTGCTGATCCAGACCGCACCCTTATTCTTTTCTGCCCATACGCTCGCCGGGGCCAGGTAGCCGAGGGTCTTGCCGGTGCCGGTTCCCGCCTCGACCAGTACCATGTGAGGATCGCCCCTGACCTCCCTTGGCGCGAACGCCGCCGAGGCCGCGCTGGCATAGTCGCCTTGGCCGGGGCGCTGTTCGGCGTTCGGGCCCAGCATGACAGCGAGGCGCTTGCGGGCCTCGGTTTCACTGACCGGGTGGGAAGACGGAGGCGGAGGGGTGGCACTGTCCTCCCACTCCGCCAGTTTCTTCCAAACTTTCAGGGGATCGTTGGAAGCCGGGGCAGCGGGACAGCCGAGCGCGTGGGTTATATAGCCGCCCCATCCCCAACCGGCTTTTTGCATGCGGGCAGCGAGCGGGCCGGCGTCGCGGTTAATTGGCAGATCGCGGCCTTGGGACAGTTGGTTCAACAGCGCGACGGCGAGGTCCGGGAGGCTGGTGACCTCGGCTTCCAGGCCGACCGGGGGGCGGTCGTTATCCAGCGCCATGGCCAGCCCGCGGGGTGTCGGGGCGGCGGTTTGGGCGGGGCGGACGAAGGCGAAAAGGTCCAGCAAGTCGAATGCCGGGCCGGGCCGCATATGCAGGCGGCGAAAAGTGGCCGGCGCATGCACCAGGATCGGCGGCGGCAGGCTTTTCAGCAGCGCGGCCGCTTGTTCGGTCGGCAGCACGACAAGCTCGCCATCCGGTGTCAGAATGGCTGCTCGGCCGTGGCCCGCGACCACGGAGGGAGCGTCCGGCAGGGCGATGGAAGGATTCACCGGGTGGTTGTAGCCGGGACTCGCGGCGGTGTCATTGCCGGGCACCGCGGCATACGGAACAGGTGCGGGCGATCAGTTGGACAGAAATCCCACTCTTGGCCGCGCGCCCGACAGGCGAACTTGGCGCGCGGATGACGCATAGCGGACCCCGGCTGCAGCGTGTATCAGCGGCCACCGTGTTCGACCTTCCAGTTTCCGATGTTTTCCCCGCGTTACTGGCCACGCTGAATGCGGGCCGCAACGCCGTGCTTGTCGCTCCGCCGGGCGCGGGCAAGACCACACTGGTTCCGCTGGCGCTTCTGGACGCGCCGTGGCGCCAGGATGGACGCATCCTGATGCTGGAACCGCGCCGTCTGGCGACACGGGCCGCCGCCGCCCGGATGGCGTCGCTGATCGGCCAGCCGGTCGGGCAGACCATCGGCTACCGCACCCGGCTGGACGGCGCCGGATCGGCGGAAACCCGGATCGAGGTGATCACCGAGGGCCTGCTGCTGCGCCGCCTGCAATCCGACCCGGGCCTGGACGGCGTTGCCGCGGTGATCCTGGACGAAATTCACGAACGCTCGTTGGAATCCGATCTCGGGCTGGCGCTCTGCCTGGATCTGCAACGTCAACTGCGGCCCGATCTGCGGCTGCTGGCGATGTCGGCCACCGCCGACGGCGCCCGGTTGTCCGGGCTGATGGACGCGGACGTCATCGAAAGCGCCGGGCGCATGTATCCGGTCATCGTCGAGCACCAGCCGCGCGACATCGGCCATATCCGCGAATTGTCCGATGCGGTCGCCCGAGCGATCCGGGCGGCGCTGGCGCGGCATGAGGGCGATATTCTCGCGTTCCTGCCGGGCATGGCGGAAATCCGCCGCACCCAGTCGGCGTTGGACGGATGCGGGGCACTGGTGCTGCCGCTGCACGGCGAACTGCCGCCGGCCGAACAAGACCGTGCGCTGCGCCCGGCCGACACAAGGCGTGTCGTGCTGGCGACCTCGATCGCCGAGACCTCTCTGACCGTCCCCGGTGTGCGGATCGTGGTCGATGGCGGCTGGCGGCGCGCACCCCGTCTGGATGCGGCGACGGGTCTGACACGCTTGACCACCATGCGGATTTCGCGTGCCGCGGCGGATCAGCGGGCCGGCCGAGCGGGGCGGGAGGCACCGGGAGTGGCGGTTCGGGTGTGGTCGCCGGCGCTGCATCGCGGCCTGCCGGCGTTCGACCGGCCGGAAATCCTGGAAGCCGAACTGTCCGGTCTGGTGCTGGATTGCGCCGCCTGGGGCACGCCGCCCGGCGACCTCGCGTTTCAGGATAGGCCGCCGTCCGGCGCGCTGGCCGCCGCGGCCGAACTGCTGAAGGAACTGGGCGCGTTGGACGCCGAAGGCCGGATAACCGGGCTCGGCCGCGACATGGTACGGATCGGGTCGCATCCCCGGCTGGCGGCGATGATGTTTGCCGCGGAGACTCCCGCTCAGGCGGCTTTGGCGGCGGACCTCGCGGCGTTGCTGGAAGAACGCGATCCGATGCGCGGGCAGGACGCACCGGCCGATATCGGCGTCCGTATGGCAGCCATTGCCGGGCGCGACTCCTGGAATGACCCCGCTATCGACCGGGGCGCGTTACAACGTATCCGCCAGACCGCCGACCAGTATCGCCGCCGCATGCGGGTGCCGCGTAACACCGAGGCTGATGGCGAACCCGGGCCGCTGCTGGCCGCCGCGTTTCCCGACCGGATCGCGCAGCGGCGCGGCGAGCCGGGGTCTTTCCGCCTGTCGGGGGGCGGCAGCGCGCGCCTGCCGGTCACCGATCCGCTGTCCAAGGCGGGCCTGCTGGTCGCGGCGTCGCTGGAACTGAAGGCTGCGTCCCGCATCCGTCTCGGTGCCCCGCTCGATCCCGACTCGCTGCCCGCCGCGCTCGCCGCTCGGGTCACCGAACAGGTCGAAGCCGGGTTCGATTCGGCATCCGGCACGGTGCTGGTCCGCCGCCGTCGCCGGTTGGGGGCGTTAATTCTGTCGGATCGCACCGAACCGGGCGACCCGGCGCAAATGGCGGAGGCTTTGGCCGATGCCGTGGCCGCGCGGGATTTGCGGCCCCTGGCCTGGACCGACGCCACGCGCCAGCTTCAGGTTCGGGTTGCACTGATGCGCGGGATCGAACCGGATGCCGGATGGCCGGACCTCGGCGATGCGGCACTGAAAAGCAGCATTCAGACATGGCTGACGCCGTTCCTCGCCGGGATTGCGCGCCTGGCCGACATCGGCGCACTGGACCTTAATACGATCCTGCGCGGCATGATCCCGCGGGAGCTTATGGCGCGGCTGGACCGCGATCTGCCCACCCATGCGGCCCTGCCGGGCGGGCGGGCGGCGATTGACTACGCGGAGTTTCCGCCGTTAGCTTCGGCAAAGGCGCAGGCGTTTTATGGTATGTCCGCGACGCCGCTGCTCGCCGGGGGGCGCATTCCCCTGCGGCTGGCGCTGTTGTCGCCGGCCGGGCGCCCGATCGCGGTCACGGCGGACCTGGGCGGGTTCTGGAAAGGCGCATGGGCCGATGCCCGTCGCGACATGCGCGGCCGTTACCCGCGGCACCGCTGGCCCGAAGACGGTGCAAAACCATCGGAAAACTGATCCGGAGGATTCTTGTTACAGGCATGGTGCCATGCCATCTGATAATCGATACGCGATGACACGTTGGAGAGTGCTTCCTGCCCATGCCAGATGCCCGATTGCCGGCCCAGCCGACTCCGCCATCCTGGCAGCGGTTCGCACACGGTGTTGTCTTGGGCGCTGCGCTGCTGCTCAGCGCGTGTTCGCCCCAACAGGCGTCGGCCCGCGCGGCCCCCGAAAGCCTGGCGCCGCTGGTTAAGAAGGTGCTGCCCGCGGTGGTCAACATCGCCATTACAGAGACCGTTTCCGGCGGTGATGTGCTGGGGAAAATTCCGCCCGAGCTGCGCGATACCCCGCTGGGGCGGGAATTCCGCCGCCGGTTCGGCGACAAGCGGGAGCAGGTGGCAGGCGCCGGCTCGGGTTTCATCATCGATTCCAGCGGCATCATCGTCACCAACAACCATGTGGTCGATCGCGCCGACAAGATCATCGTCTCGTTGACCGACGGACGGCAGTTGACCGCCAAGGTGATCGGGCGCGACGAACTGACCGACGTGGCGGTGATCAAGGTGCAGAGCGACGCGCCGCTGCCCAGCGTGACCTGGGGCGATTCCAGCAAGGCAGAGGTTGGCGACTGGATTCTGGCCGCGGGCAACCCGTTCGGGCTGGGCGGGTCGGTGTCCGTCGGGATCATCTCGGCGGAGAGGCGGGACCTGGGATCGGGTCCGTTCGACAATTTCCTGCAGCTCGACGCGCCGATCAATCCGGGTAATTCTGGTGGCCCGGTGTTCAACATGGACGGTCAGGTGATCGGCGTCAGCTCGGTGATCGTGTCGCCAACCGGTGCGTCGGTGGGTATCGGCTTCGCGATCCCCAGCGAAGCGGTCAGCCGTACCGTGGCACAGCTTCTGAGCAAGGGGTCCATCGAACGCGGCTGGCTGGGCGTGGCGGTCGATGACCGGGACGCCGGGGTGACGATCGCCAGCGTGGACCGAACCGGCCCGGCCGCCAAGGCGGGCATCCGGGCGGGCGATGTGGTCGTTGCGGTTGGTGGGGACCGGATTGAAAGCTCACGCGGGCTGATCCGGGCGGTTGCCGTGGTGCCGCCGGGGGACCGCGTGGAGGTGACGGTGCGCCGGCAGGGGCGGGAGATCGAAATTCCGGTCAGCGTCGGACGCCGGCCGAACGAGCAGGCGCCCGGGTAGGGCTGGAACATAAATAAGGGAGATAAGCATGCGCATCCTGCTGGTCGAGGATGACAAGGACGTTGCCGGATTCATCGTGCGCGGGCTCAAAGAAGCCGGCCATGTGGTGGAGCACGCCGATAACGGCCGCGACGGGCTGTTCATGGCCGCCAGCGAGACCTTCGACGCCGTGATTTTGGACCGGATGCTGCCGGGCGGCATCGACGGGCTGAAAATCCTGGAAACCCTGCGTGGTCAGAAGAACGCGGTTCCGGTGCTGATCCTGTCGGCAATGGCCGAGGTCGATGACCGGGTGAAAGGCCTGAAGGCCGGCGGCGACGATTATCTGACCAAGCCGTTCGCCTTCGCCGAACTGCTGGCCCGCGTCGAAGCCCTGAATCGCCGGGGCAAGGGCGAGGGGCCGGTGACGAAGCTGATCGTGGAGGATCTGGAACTCGATCTGCTGTCGCGTCAAGTGAAGCGCGGCGGGCAAAAGATCGACCTGCAGCCGCGGGAGTTCCGGCTGCTGGAATACCTGATGCGCCACGCCGGCCAGGTGGTGACCCGGACCATGCTGCTGGAGGGCGTGTGGGATTATCACTTCGACCCGCAAACCAACGTGATCGACGTGCATGTGTCCCGGCTGCGGCAGAAGGTGGACAAGCCGTTCCCGACCGGGCTGATCCATACCGTGCGCAATGCCGGCTACATGCTAAGAGCCGAACAGGTATAGTGTCCGGATCGGCGGACATGGCAGAGCGCATGAGGGACCGGTGATCGATCGCGGTTTGCTTCGGTCCGCTGGATTCCGGTTCGGTGCGGTCTATGCGATTTTGTTGGCCCTGAGCGCCGCGGCGCTGGCGTTTTTCCTGTGGTGGTCCACCGCCGGCCTGCTGGAGCGCCAGACCGGTGCCGCGATCGCCGCCGACGCACAAGGACTGTCCGAACGCTGGTCAGAGGGCGGTCTGCCCGGCCTGGTGGTGACCATCGAGGACCGGCTGGCGCAGAACGTGGACGACGACGCGATCTATCTGCTGACCGACAGCAAAATGAAGCGGATTGCCGGCAACCTCGCCAGTTGGCCCCCGGCGGTCGATGCGGCCGGACCATGGTACGACTTGCCGATCATGCGAGCCGGGATTAAGTCGCTGGCCAGCGTGCAGCGTTACGAACTGCCGGGCGGCTTCCATCTGTTGATCGGGCGGGACGTTCAAATCCGCTCGCAGCTTCGCAAGATGCTGACCGACGCGCTGCTATGGGCCGTCGGCGGCGTGCTGCTGCTGGCGACGATCGGGGCGCTGGTTATCCGCAATCTGTTTCGCCGGACGCTGGCGAATATCTCCGCCACGTCGGTCGCGATTGCCGGCGGGGATTTCGCCCAGCGGGTGCGGCTGAGCGGGCGGGGCGATGAGTTCGATCAGATCGCCGAGGTGATCAACGACATGCTGGATCGCATCGGCCGGCTAATGGACGGGGTGCGGCAGGTCTCCAATGCCATCGCCCACGACCTGCGGACCCCGATCACCCGGGCACGCACGCGGCTGGAAGATGCCGCGCTCCATGCGGACAGCGCGGACGATCTGCGGGCGGCGATCGAACGGGCGACGCAGGATCTTGACGGCATCGTCGGCGTGTTCCAGGCCCTGCTCCGTATCGCTGAAATCGAAGCCGGTTCCCGTCGCTCCTCCTTTGCCCGGTTCGACCTGGCGCCGCTGCTGGCCGAGGTCGTCGATCTGTATGGCGCTCTGGCCGAGGAACGCGGGATCGTTCTGCGGCTGGAAGCGCCTGATACGGTGCCGGCTTACGGCGATAGGGCGATGGTTCAGCAGGCGATCGCAAATCTGGTGGATAATGCGGTCAAATTCTCGCCGGACAGTGCGACGGTGCGGCTGACGGCGGTGGTATCGGCGATGGTCGTCGTGTCCGTGGAGGATCAGGGAACCGGAATACCGCCTTTGGAGCGGGCGCGGGCGACCGACCGGTTTTACCGGGGCGAGACCGCACGCAGCACGCCCGGGTCCGGGTTGGGATTATCGCTGGTGCTGGCGGTTGCCCAACTGCACGGGGGAAGTCTGCGACTGGAGGACAACGGGCCCGGGCTGCGCGCGATCCTGTCGCTGCCGCTGGCGGAAGCGGGCGAAAGCCGGCCACCTCCGGCGCGGGGGGCAGAGCGATATTAACAACTTTTTCACTTTTGGAACAGGACACAGAGAGACGGGTTGTGGCACAAAGACGCCGATGTTCCCCCCTCGTGTCATTCGGTACGTTGGTTTCGCGCTCTTCTTTGGCGCGGTGATCCTGGTTTCGGTGCTGTCTGGATTTGCCCAGGTCGCGGCGCCCTCCGGCCCTATGGAAATCACCACCGACACGCCGGAGTACTGCATGCAGCTTCTGCATCGGGTCGGCGATCTGGTTCGGCGTGCAGCCGCGCCGGTGCCCGTGGAAGTGACGGATCTGACGTCGGAGGGGCAGCGCATGTGCGATCACGGGCAGACCCGGGGCGGCATCATGCGGGTTCGCAGCGCATTGATGATACTGGAAAAGGGCGGCGCGCCCACCGACCGGTAGCATGGGCCGGCGGCCAGCCCCGGTTTTGACGCCGGGTGTGCGCATGGTGGTCCCCGTCACGGCACCGGGGCAGGCAACAATCCCCGTTCCTGATTCAATCCTATTTAACGACCCGGCGCTGAGTTTATTAACACCATTTTAATATCAGAACTAAGTCGGGTCATTTAATGGACTAAAAGTCCTGGTTTTTGCGGATTTGCTGCCAAAGTGTCGGTGGCCATCGCTAATTGGGGATGTGCCTATAAGAAAAGTACACTGGGGAGCAATACGTGAATTCTGCGAATGCGCCGCTAGGCGGGCTGTTGGACCGCGATCGTATCGTCGCCAAGCCTGATTTCAACCGATGGTTGGTGCCGCCGGCCGCTTTGGCAATTCATTTGTGTATCGGAATGGCCTATGGCTTCAGCGTGTTCTGGCTGCCGCTGTCGCACGCCATCGATGGTAGCAAGGCGGTTGCCTGCCCGGCTGGATCGGGCCTCGCGAGTGCGTTGTTCGCAACCGGTTGCGATTGGACCGTGCCAGACCTCAACTGGGTATTTACACTTTTCATCTTCTTCCTGGGCGTTGCCGCCGCGTTGTGGGGCGGCTGGCTGGAAAAGGCCGGGCCGCGCAAGGCGGGGTTTGTGGCTGCCCTGTGCTGGTCCGGTGGCCTGATCCTGGGGGCGGTGGGCATTCTGGTCCATCAACTGTGGATTTTGTGGCTGGGCACCGGCGTATTGGGCGGGGTCGGTTTGGGCCTTGGCTATATTTCCCCCGTCTCGACGCTGATCAAATGGTTTCCCGACCGGCGCGGCATGGCGACGGGCATGGCGATCATGGGATTTGGCGGCGGCGCGATGATCGGCGCCCCGATGGCGCAAATGCTGATGGCGCACTTCCGGACCGCGACCTCGGTGGGGGTGTGGCAGACGTTTGCCATAATGGGTCTGATCTACTTCGTTTTCATGACTGCCGGCGCATTCGGTTACCGGGTGCCGGCCAACGGATGGCGACCGGCTGGCTGGACACCTCCAGCGCCCGGTGCGAATGCGATGATCACGCACGGGCAGGTGCATCTGCGCGACGCCCATAAGACGGTGGCTTTCTGGGGTATCTGGCTCGTTCTGTGCCTGAACGTCTCGGCCGGGATCGGCGTGATCAGCATGGCGTCCCCGATGCTGCAGGAAATCTTCGGGGGATCGCTGATCGGCCAGCCGGGGGTGGCGTTCACCGCGCTGACCGATCCGCAGCGGATGGCGATCGCCGGAATCGCCGCCGGTTTCGCCGGACTGCTGTCGTTGTTCAATATCGGAGGGCGGTTTTTCTGGGCCTCGCTGTCGGACAAGATAGGACGTAAATCGACCTATTTCGTGTTTTTCCTGCTGGGAATCGCGATGTACGCGGCAGCGCCGTGGGCCGCGCATCATGGCAGCAAAGCCTTGTTCGTCGCCTTTTTCTGCGTGATCCTGTCGATGTACGGCGGCAGCTTCGCCACCGCGCCAGCCTATCTGGCGGATATTTTTGGCACACAGTTCGTTGGCGCGATCCACGGGCGGCTGCTGACGGCCTGGTCAACCGCCGGGATCATCGGGCCGGTGCTGGTTGGCTATATGCGCCAGGCGGCGATCTCGACCGGCGTGGCCCGGGCGTCCGTCTATGACGTAACGATGTATTTGCTCGCCGGGCTGCTGATCATCGGGCTGGCCGCAAACCTGCTGGTAAGGCCGTTGGCGCCGAAATGGTTCATGTCCGATGCCGAACTCGCGTCGTTGCAGGGCGCGAAAGTCGGAACGTCCATCGGCACCTCGGTGGCGGTGCCGGCCTTTAGTCTGGCTTCGGTCCTGGCCTGGGTCGCGGTCGGGATTCCCATTCTGTGGGGTATCGAGATGACACTGGCGAAAGTCGCGGCCTTGTTCGGCTAGGTCCGGGTGTTGGCATTCCGTGTGGCATGCGGGTCCAGCCAGCCCATCGTGGCTGCTGGCTCGCTGTCCGTGGTTGGCAGATAGGGTTTGATATCCAGCAGACCGGTGCCATCCACGCAGTCCAGGAACCGAACCTTCAGCGTGTCCTGCCCATCAAATCCGTCGAACGCCACAACCGACAGCCCGATCGGATTCGGCCGAAACGGTGCCCTGCTGGAAAACACCCCCCTGGGTTCGGAATCGAACGGTGGAGTGAACGTCAGTTTCGGCGTGGCGACCCGATCCAGCCAGTACACCAGGATCAAATGGGAGAAGCCATCCAGGCCGCGCAGGCCCTCGGCATACTCCGCCAGCACCTTGACGGTGCAAACGGGCGCGGGATCCGGTTGGCGGCCGTTGCGCGGGCACTCGGCTGTTGTGCGCCATGGGGTATGCAGGCTGCCGATGAACGTCAGGGCGGGGGGCATGGCTAACCTTCCATGGGGACGAGGTGCGCGATCCGGCCCGGGCATTTGCCTTCTCTCGCAACAGGGGCAATGTCGCACGAATCCGATTGAATCCGAACCCCTCGAAGGAGCGTGCCATGACCCAAGCCCCCGTGCTGCTGTCCGTTGACGATCGCGGCGTTGCCACCGCGACGCTGCACCGGCCAGAGGTGGGCAACGCCTATAACGCCGCGATGCTGGACGCGCTGATCGGTGGCCTGACCGCGCTGGCCGCCGATCCAGCCGTCCGCTGCCTGGTGATCCGCGGGGCCGGCAAGCACTTCCAGGCCGGAGCGGACATTCGCTGGCTGGGGGAGGTGGCGCATTACCCTCCGGCGGAAAACTATGCCGCGTCGATCGCGACGACCCGGGCGATGCAGTTGCTGAACGAATTCCCCAAGCCGACGATCGCGCTGGTGCATGGCGCCTGCTTCGGCGGCGGGGTCGGGATCGTTTGCTGCGTCGATGTCGCGTTCGCCACGCCGGACTCGCAGTTCGGGATCACCGAAATCCGGGTCGGGGTGTCGCCGACGCCGATTTCCACCCATATGGTGAACGCGATCGGACTGCGTCACACACGGCGCTATGCCCTGACCGGCGAACGCTTCGGTGCGGCGGAAGCGGAGCGGATCGGGCTGGTCCATGAAGTGGTCGAGGCGGATGCGATGGAGGCCAAGCTGAATGCCGTGCTGGATGCGATCTTCCTGGGCAGCCCGACCGGCATCGCAATGACCAAAAGCAGCTTCCTGGGCGCCAATAACCTGCTGCTGGACGAACGTCAGGTGTCCATGCTGGCGCATGAGGGCTGGACTCAGCGTGCCTCGGCCGAAGGTCTGGAAGGTACTTCGGCATTCCGCGAGAAACGCACACCGTCGTGGTACAAACCGGCTCACCCCAACGTGTAGCTAACCCGGAAGGTACGAACCTCATGTGTCACGCATGACAGACGCGAAACCGACGACAGCCAATCCAAGCGGAGAGGTCGTGGCGGCCCCGCCGCGGCGGGAGGCTAAGCCGCCCGGCCCATGCACCATGGTCATTTTTGGCGCGGGCGGCGACCTGACTAAGCGATTGCTGGTGCCGGCGCTGTACAACCTTGCCCACACGGGATTGCTGCCGGAAACATTCGAACTGATCGGCGTCGATCTGGCCGATCTGGATGCCGACACGTGGCGCGACAGCCTGCACCGGATGATGGAAAGCTTCATCGGCAAGGCGGCGGGCGAAAGCCGGATCGACAGGATCGAGGACGATGTCTGGCAGCACCTGACCGGCCGCATGTCTTACATCAAAGGCGATTTCAGCGACGACGGGCTTTACCAGATGCTGAAGCGGCGACTGGAGCAAGCCTCCGGTACCGGCGGCAACTGCCTGTTCTACCTGGCTGTCGCCGACCGGTTCTTCGAGCCGGTGGTCACCCGGATCGGCAAGGCCGGGTTGTTCGAGGAAAACTGGGACCAGGACGGCCAGAAGCCGGAACGCTGGCGGCGTGTGGTGATCGAAAAGCCGTTTGGTCATGACGAGGCATCAGCCAAGGCGCTGAATGCGGCGATTTTACGCGTCGCGGAGGAACACCAGATTTTCCGGATCGACCACTTCCTGGGCAAGGAGACGGTTCAGAACATCATGGCGCTGCGCTTCGCGAACGGCATGTTCGAACCGTTGTGGAACCGCGACCGGATCGACCATGTGCAGATCACCGCCGCCGAAACTGTCGGGGTGGAAACCCGCGGCCGGTTCTACGAGAAAACCGGCGCGCTGCGGGACATGGTGCCGAACCATGTGTTTCAGCTTCTGGCGATGGTGGCGATGGAACCACCGGCCGGTTTCGACGCGCGCGCCGTGCGCAACCGCAAGACCGATGTCTTCACCGCCATGCATACGGTGGACCCGAAAGACGCGGTGCGCGGCCAGTATGGGCCCGGACCCGATGGCGTCGCCGGGTACCGGCAGGAACAGGATGTCGATCCGGACTCGGGCACCGAGACCTATGTCGCGATGAAACTGGGTATCGATAACTGGCGCTGGGCGGGCGTGCCTTTTTACCTGCGAACCGGTAAGCACATGACGCGCCGGGTCACGGAAATCGCGATCCGCTTCAAGCCCGCCCCGTCGGCGCCGTTCGAGGACACCGATGTGGCCGCGTTGCCGCCGAACTGGCTGCTGCTGCGGATCCAGCCGGAGGAATCCATCGCCTTGCAGTTCGAGGTGAAGCGGCCGGGGCCGGTTGTCGATCTCGCGGCGGTGCGCATGGCGTTCAAGTATGCTGACTGGTTTCCGAAGGAGCCGAATATCGGCTACGAAACCCTCATCTACGACGTGATGACGGGCGACCAGACGCTGTTCAACCGAGCCGATATGGTGGAGGAGACGTGGCGGGTGGTTGGCAAGGTGCTGGAAACCTGGACCGCGGAAAAAGCGGCCGGATTCCCGAACTACACGTCCGGGAGCGAGGGACCGGCCGACGCGGACGCCTTGATGCAGCGGGACGGCCGGGCGTGGCGGCCGCTGGCGGAGGAGCGGTAACCCCGAACACCGGGCATCCGTGCGCGGCCGGCGGCCGTTACGCCAGGGTCATGTCCCCGCCGGCCGGTCGAACGCCAGACGGACGGCATAGGTGCTGACGTCGGCCGGCCACGCGGCGATTTGGCTCTCGAAGCCAGCACGGTCACCTGCGAACATCAGCCGGATTGCGTCCTCGTAGCCAGGGTAGTCGCCAGCCAGTGCCGACATAAACCGGTAAGCGGCTTCACGCGCGGCGGCCGCGTGCTGTTGGCTGCCAGCCGAACGCCTGGCCGATTCTACCAGTTTGCGCAGGGTGACCGATGCGCCGCCCGGTTGGGCGCTCAGCCATGCCCAGTGGCGCGGCAGCAAGGTCACCTCCCGCCCTTCGACGCCGAGTTTCGGACGCCCCCGTCCCGCCGGTTCAGCGGACAGGGGCGGCGGCGGGGCCAGGCGCGCGATCGTCTCGGCCTTGGTGCCACGCAGATCCAGATCGATCACCCGCCCGGTGGCATCGTCGAACACCAGAACCGCCGCCGATCCATCGGAATCAGCGGAGTCCTTCACCGCTGCCGCGACGTCGCGCAGCATGCCGGCGCATAACTGACGGCTGCCGGCGAACGCGGTGCAGGCGGTAGCAAGCGGTGGGTTCATCATGCCGGACCTTCTATGGTCCGATATTTTTACCGGGGTATTAATATGCCGTCAATATTATCAGGATAAAAATACACGGACGAGAGGGTCCGCCAGAACCCGGCCAGCTACCGCCCGCAACGCCC
>JAKBCJ010000382.1 GCA_021807975.1 Pseudomonadota bacterium
CTATGTGGAGGCCAGCGCGCCGTTCATGCCCGCCGCCCAGCGCATGTTCAAAGGCAAGTTCGCGGCCCGGCCGGACAGCCAGATCGCCGAGGATTTCCGCCGCGACGATGCGCTGGCCATCCCGATCGCGTGGGATGCTGAACATGGCGCCGCGGGCGGCCGTTACTCCAACGAAGACCTGGCCGCGCTGACCCGCGACTACCCGGATGTGTTCCTGCCGGGCTGGGCGATGGTCGATCCCTGGCGCGGCCGCAAGGGGCTGGAGGAGATCGAGCACGCGATCAGGCACCTGGGTCTGATGGGGGTGAAGTATCAGCCGCCGGTGCAGGGATTCTCCCCGAACGACAAGCAGTTCTATCCGATCTGGGATTTGCTGCAGTCGCTGGACGCGCCGGTGCTGATCCATTGCGGCACCACCGCCATCGGGGCGGGCGAGCCGGGTGGGCTGGGCTACAAGCTGGGACACGCCCGCCCGATCCCGAACATCGACGATGTCGCGGCGGATTTTCCCCGGCTGAACATCGTTGCCGCCCATCCGGGCTGGCCGTGGACCGAGGAGCTGATCGCGGTCGCCATTCACAAAAGCAACGTGTCGATCGATATCTCCGGCTGGGGGCCGAAATACATTCCCGCGCCGCTGAAGCACGATATGCAGCGGCGGCTGCAGGACAAGGTGCTGTTCGGATCGGATTATCCGGGCTGGAGTGCGGGCCAGTGCTGCGACGAATGGGAAATGGAGGGGTTCAAGCCGGGTATCGTGGACAAGCTGTTCCACCAGAACGCCGTCCGCATCCTGAAGCTGGAAGACGCGGTCGCGCGGGCGAGCGGGGCGAAGGTGTAGCCATGCGCACTCAGGTTGGCATCGTCGGCGCTGGCCCCGCCGGACTGTTTCTGTCGCTGCTGCTGCATCGCGCCGGGATCGAATCGATCATCATCGAATCGCGCAGCCGCAGGGACGTGGAGGAGACCGTCCGAGCGGGGGTGCTGGAACACTGGGTCGTGGAGTTGATGCAGGAACTGGGGCTGGGCGAGCGGATGCTGCGGGAGGGACATTTCCACTCCGGCATCACGCTGCAATGGAACCGGGAACGCCACCACGTCGATATCCAGGGCCTGACCGGCGGCAAGGGCGTGACCGTCTATCCGCAGCATGAGGTGCTGAAAGATCTGATCGCCGCCAGATTGGCGCAGGGCGGGGAGATCGTGTTCGGGGTCAGCGGCGCGGCGTTCCGGGATGTCGATACTGACCATCCGTCGATCGTCTTCAGCCGCGACGGCGCGCCGGAGGTCATCGCGTGCGACTACGTTGTTGGCGCCGATGGGTTTCATGGTCCGGGCCGGCAGGCGATACCGGCGTCGCTGCGGACGGAATATCAGAAAATCTACCCGTTCGGCTGGCTGGGCATCCTGACCAACGCGCCGCTGTCCTGGCCAGAACTGATCTACACCAACCAGCAGGACGGTTTCGCGCTGCTGAGCACGCGGTCGCCGGAAGTGCAGCGGATGTATATCCAGTGCGACCCGGCCGACGACATCGCCAACTGGTCCGATGCTCGGATTTGGGATCAGTTGCAGATCCGGCTGGGCACCGACGATGGCTGGACCCTGACCGAGGGGCCGATCTTCCAGAAGGGCATCATCCCGCTGCGGTCCTTCGTCTGCGAGCCGATGCAGTACGGGCGGCTGTTCCTGGCTGGCGATTCCGCCCATATCGTGCCGCCCACGGGGGCGAAAGGGCTGAATCTGGCGGTGGCCGACGTGCTGGTGCTGTCGCGGGCGATGGAGGCCCGGTTCCGGCACAACCGGCGGGATTTGCTGGATCGTTACAGCGCGGCCTGCCTGCGGCGGGTTTGGAAGGCCGAACGGTTTTCCTGGTACATGACCACGATGCTGCACAAGAACCTGCACGAGACGGATTTCGAGCAGCGGATTCACTTCGCCGACCTGGATCTGGTACGCACGTCGGAGGCCTCGGCCCGCTCGCTGGCGGAAAACTACGTCGGTCTGCCGTTCGACTGACGCAGGGCGAAGTCCAGCACGGTGCTGACATGCGGCCCCCATCGGGTCGGTTGCCAGTGCGGCATCCGGGCCTGCTGGGCTGTGCGGCGAACGGATGGTTCGGCGGCGTAGTCCATGATGGCGGCTTCCCAGGCGGGGGTATCCAGCGGGTCCAGGTACTCCGGCACGACGCCGCCGGCCTCACGCAGGGCCGGCAGGTTGCTGCACAGGACGGGGGTCTGGCAGGCCAGGGCCTCGGCCACCGGCAGGCCGAAGCCCTCGGCGAAACTGGGCATCAGCAGCGCCCGGGCGCTGGACATCAGGCGGGCCATGGTGTCGTCGTGGACGGCGCCGCACTCCGTCACATAGCCGCGCAGGGCTTCGCAGCGATCCAGCAGATCCAGGACGTTCTCATTCTCCCACCCGCGCCGGCCGATGATCATCAGGCGCGGCGCGCGATCCCCGTGGCGTTCGATCAGGCGGCGCCACAAATGCAGCAGCAGCAGATGGTTCTTGCGCGGTTCGATCGTGCCGACGGTCAGGAAATACGGGCGGGCATTGTGCGGTGTTTCCGCGGGCCGCGGCATTGCCTCCACGCCCAGCGGCGCCACCAGCACCGGGCGGTCGGCGGGCAGATAGGGGGCCAGCGCGGCCCCGGTCGCTGCCGAGTTCACCACGGCGGCGTTTGCCAGTTGGCGCACCGTGGCGATGCGGCGGCGATGGCGGGCTGCCTCGCCCGGGCGGCCGTATTCGGGGAACTCCAGGGGGATCAGGTCGTGGATCAGCGGCACGAACGCGGCACCTGACCGTCGCAGCGCCGATCCCAGCGCCGCCTGGCGATGTAAATGCCGGTGGGATACCAGCAGATACACCGCGGCTGGATCGGCGGGCGGCCGCGAGAAAACCGAGCGGGACATCAACCGCAGGGCCCGGGCGCGGCAGGGGCCGATATCCCCGTCGCTCCATGCCTGGCGCACGTCCGCCAGGAAGCGCCGCACCCGGCGCTCCGGCAGGGCTGAAAACCGGCTGGACCAGCGGTTCAGGGTGACGAACCGTATCCGCCCGGGGGCGAGGGTCAGCAGATGTTCGGCATAGGCCAGTTCGACACGGTCGATGCCGGTGAAGGACCCGGCAACGGCCCGGTCCAGCAACCGGGCGATATCGAGCCAGATGGCGGTCATGCCCGGGCGGCGTTTCGGGCGGCGAGCGTGTCGATCCGCGCCTTGGCATCGTGTGCGGCTTCGATCCGCCCGACCGCGCCGGCGACGCCGCGGGCAATGCCGTCGGCAGTGAAGAAATCGCCTTCCAGCAGGCACGCATGGGTCAGGACGCGGCGGAATGCGTCGAACAGGGCGGCATCGGGCGGGGTTGGCGCGGTCCAGAAGGTTTCCAGCGGGCCTTGGTGGGTCAGGCCCGGCAGATCGTAAACCGAACGGCCCAGCGCAACGACGGGAACACCGCCGGCGAGCGCGAAAGTGGCGGATGTGCTGTTCACCGTGACCATGCCCAGCGTGCCGTCCAGCAGGGGTTGCAGATCGCATTGCTCCGCCAGCACCACCCGGCCGGGCACGCCGGCATCGCGCGCGGCGGTGCTTGTGACCGCCCGCCAGTTTATCACGCCGTTGTCCAGCGGATGCTCTTTGACCACCAGCACGGTATCGGGCGGGGCATGGCGGGCGAACGACGCCACCACCAGGCGGATAGCGTGCATCATGCCGCCGATTTCGGAATGGCAGAGGATTTGGGAGTCGTTATCCATCTGTATCGGCAGGATATAGTAGCCGCCGACAGCCGCCGCCGCTGTCCGGATGGCGGCCTTGCCGCGGCGCCGGGCGAACGGCGCGCGCAGGCAGCGTTTCAGCCAGCCGGCGGCCTCATGCGGCAAGGACCAGCCGCGATGGGTCGCGTAGCGCGGAAACAATGGACGCAGCGCCACGCAGGCCGCGGCATAGGCGACGCAATCGCGTGCGCGGGTGCGGACCGAAGGGGCGGCGTGCGGCCGAACCGGACCCGGCGGCAGCATCCCGGCCGCGGCATGGTAGGCATCGGCGCCGCGCGGCAGGCGGGAATAGCCGTTGACGCCGCCAACCTCCAGCGTGATCCAGTCCGGCCGCAGATAGCCTTCCTCGAACACATGCACGGCGATGCCGCGGCGGTTCGCCAGTTCGATGGCCACGCGGTGCATCGGGCGGCAGTCGCCGTGCAGGATCATATCGGTGGGATCGGCATCCAGCATCAGCCGCTGCAGGAAAGCCGGCCAGTCGGCCGGGCCGCCGCGAAAGTCGGCGCACGGCAGTCCGCGCCAGTCCAGCTTGTCGCCGCCGTTGAAATTGACCCGCAGGATGCCGTGGCCGCGGTCGGACAGTGCGCGCCCGAGTACACGCATGAAAGGGCCGGGGACGCCTTGCAGGACGAGGAATCGCCGCCGCGGAAATGCCCTGACGACCGAATGCAGCGATCTGATACGCTCGGGCGAACCGAGGGCGGCAGCTTCGGCGGAAGCAGCTTTCATGGGGTCATGTTCCAGATATTGCCTCGAACGCCAGCCGGGCGGGTGCCCGTCCGGCGCCAATTCCGCCAAGATAAGAGAAACAAGTTAACAAAACCTTATTATCGGCCGGTAACACATACAAAGCCGCCGGATATTTTTTCTGCCTCGACTGCCGCGCGTTAACCGTTCGTAAAGGATTGGGCCGGTACAAACGCAGTCACCGCATCGCCAAGTATGTCCGTCGGTGGACAGCCGGGGCGCTCGCAAGGGACAGGAGGTCTCGTTTG
>JAKBCJ010000383.1 GCA_021807975.1 Pseudomonadota bacterium
GCGGCGATGCTGGACTTCCTGCGTGAAGACGTGCCAGCGAACTGGCGCGCGTGGTGCGATCAGGTCACGGACAATTTCCGCGTCATCAACCCACGGGAATTCCGAATTATCAGCTGAACGGAGTATATCCAACCGCGCCGTCCGGCCGGCGCCCCCAACGGAGTGAGTAAGCTGAGGAGTCCGTTCCGGTTCCATTCCGGGTCAGCCTCTCAGACGCAGCACGAACCTCTGCGCGAACAGCACCTCCATCAAGCGTTCCAGATTTCGACTGTAGTCCTTCGCCAAGTCGATCCCGAGCGCATCGAGGTAGTCGAGTTCGCCCTTGGTCAGTCTCCACCGCCATGCCGCTCTTCGCCGCATGGACCGGCTCCACTGCGATCCGTCACGTAACGCTATGCGCAACCCAAGCACCACGACCGGTCAGACCTTGAACCGCTTGGGCCTCGCCCCGATGGGAAACATCCCACCAACCCACGCCAAACACCAGAGCTTAAATTCCAAACCCGGCTGTGTCAAGGTCGTTGACACGTTCCGGGCAGTATGAAAAGCTTCCGGCGTAAGGACGGCAACGACGAACCTCCCGCACCTAGGCGTAACGGTGAGCGCAACTTCAAGGGCGAGAAGCGTTCGAACGAGACGCACGCCTCGACCACCGACCCGGACGCGCGGCTGGCGAAGAAGTCCCGCGGGCAGGAGGCGAAGCTGGGCTTCACCGGGCATCTGTTCATGGAGAACCGCAACGGCCTGGTTGTCGATGCGCGCCTGACGCATGCGACCGGCACGGCGGAGCCGGAAGCAGCGATGGACATGCTGGGCGAGCTGCCCGCCACGGGGAAGAAGACGGTGGGCGCCCACAAGAACTACGACACCGCTGCCTTCGTCGCCGCGTCGCGGGCGCTGGGCGTGACCCCGCACGTGGCCCAGAACATCTCCGCGCACCGCGGATCGAACATCGACGGGCGGACAACCCGCCACGACGGCTATCGGATCAGCCAAGTCATTCGCAAGCGGATCGAGGAGGCGAACGGCTGGGTCAAGGAAGTCGGCGGCATGGCGCAGACGAAGTTCCGCAGGCTCGACCGGGTGGGCTGGATGTTTACGCTCAAGGCGGGGGCTTACAACTTGATCCGCTTGCCGCGGTTGGTCGTGACAGGATGAGTTTGTCCGCAGTCCACCCGAAGGCCCCGTAACGGGCTTTCGGACACCACGAAAATGCGCGATTATGCCCCAGGAAATCGAAAATCGGCTTAAAAGTAAAGGGGTTTCGGTTCTGAATGGGGTTTTTCAGCAGTCTGTTAAATAGTACAGGCGCGCATTGCGCCAACACTAACGGAACCGGTCTAGCCAAGCGCCCGCGCTTCCGGCAGGCTACGATCCGGAAACGTCATAAGCGAACCAATGTACTTGTCGTTCGATTTGCTGAGTAACGCCCTGGTGTCCGGGCTGCTTTTGGGTGGCTTTTACGCGGCCGTGACGATCGGTGTGTCGATCTCATTCGGCATGCTGGATATCGTGAACATCGCGCATCCGGCGTTCATTATCCTGGGCTCCTACACAGCCTATATCGCGAACAGCGTGTTCGGACTCGATCCGATCCTCAGCAGTGTCGTTCTGATGCCGGCATTCTATCTGCTTGGTGTCGCGATCTACTATATATACGATGTGTCGTTCGAACGGCGGGGGGACGCCTCCATCCGGGGGCTGGCCTTCTTCTTCGGCCTGCTGTTCATTACCGAGGTGACGCTGGTCCTGGTGTTCGGTGTCGATTACCGTCTGGTGGACGCACCTTACAATGGCCCCAGCCTGCATGTCGGCCCGGTCGATCTGCCTTTGCGGCTGCTGGTGCCGTTCCTTGTGTCGATGGTTCTGGTCGGCACGCTGCAAATTTACATCTCCCGCTCCTTCATCGGCCGAGCGATCCAGGCTGTGGCGCAGGATCCGTCGGCGCTGCGGCTGATGGCCGCCGACCCCCGTCGGATCAAGCGGATCGCATTCGGGCTGTCGATCGCCAGCGCCTCGGTGGCCGGCGCGATCCTGATCGTCATTCAACCGGTCGAGCCATCGATCGCGCGCGATTATATCGGCCGGATTTTCGCGATCTGCGTGATGGGCGGTCTGGGCAGCTTTGGCGGTACGGTCGTGGCCGCGATGATCCTGGGGATCATGGAGAGCCTGACCTCGACGTTTTACGGACCCTCCTGGTCGCCGGCCGTGGCATTCGGGTTTCTGTTGCTCACGCTGGCGGTTCGGCCAGCCGGCCTGTTTGGACGCCGCTGATGAACGGAAATGTCCGCTTCGTGATGATCTCGCTGCTGACCGCGGCAGCGACGTTCGGCGTCGCGCTGCTGATCGGCAACGCCTATGTGTTCTTCGCCGGGTATGTGGTGCTGCAATACATCGTCCTGGCAACGGCCTGGAACATTCTGGGCGGATTCACCGGCTATGTGAATTTCGGCACCGCCGCGTTCTTCGCACTGGGTGCCTACACAACCGTGGTGCTTCATAAGTCCGTGCCGATGCTGCCGCTGCCGGCGATGATGGTCGTTGGCGGGACGATCTCGGGCCTGGTCGGCCTGGGCATGGGCTATCTGACGCTCCGACTCAAGGGCACTTTCTTCTCCATCGCCACACTCGCGATGGCGGTTGTCGCGCAGACCCTGATCACCAACTGGAACTTCGTCGGGGGCTCACGCGGCGCCTATATCATCCGCCCTGCCGCCTCGCCGATCTTCACCGGCGACTATATCCAATACCTTTTTGCCACGATGCTGCTGCTGTCGGTCGTGTCCGTGTCCATCGCCCGGTCGATCCAGCACTCCAAACTGGGATACGGGTTCGCCGCCATTCGCGACGACGAGGTCGCCGCCGAGGCGACCGGCGTGCCGACCCTGAAGCTGAAACTGATCGCGACCGCCTTGTCGGGCGGCCTGATGGGGATGGCGGGCGCGCCTTTGCCGTACTACGTGACGTATCTGGACCCGGCGTCGGGCTTCAGCCTGAGTTATGCGGTCAACACGATCGCGATGCCGCTGATCGGCGGCACCGCAACCTGGCTGGGGCCGGTGATCGGCGCGGTGCTGCTGGGCACGTTGCAACAGGTGGCGACGGTAACGATCTCCTCGGCATTGTCGCTGCTGCTGGTGGGCGTGCTGCTGGTGGGCTTCGTCATCGCCGCTCCGAAGGGCATCGTGGGCTGGTTCAAGCGATAGCCGTCAGCCTTTCGCCGCCAGCGCCACCCCGGCCAGGGTCATCGACAGCGCCACGATCTGACGAGCCCCAAACGTCTCGCCCAGCAGGACCCCCGATCCGATCACGCCCACTACCGGCGATAGCAGCACGGTTGTCGAAGCGGTCGAGGCGGAGACGAACCGCAACGCCCGAAACCACGTCAGGTAAGCCACAGTCATCGGGATCGTGGAGATATAGGCGATGGAGGCCCATCCCCCCGCGGTAACCCGGCTGAAATCCGGATGCTCGAAGCATGCCAGCAGCGCCACCGGGGTCATGCCCAAAACCCCCTGCCACGCGACTGCCGCGGTGGGCGGCAAACGCAGCGGCTTCTGCTTAGCCAGCACGGTGCCCAGGCCGAACAGAATTGCCGCTGCCACGCCGGTTACCGCCCCGGGCAGCTTCTGCCAGCTTGCCTCGGCCGAATCCGCCCCGACCAGCAGCGTCACACCGCCTAACGCCAGCACCAGGGCGACGATTTTCAATGCGGTCGGACGCTCGCCCAGCATCGGCCATGCCAGCAGCGACGCCCATACTGGCAGCGTGTAGATGATGACCACCGCCTCGGACGCTTTCAGATAGACCAGAGTCTCGGTTCCCAGGGCGATGAACAGACCGTAGTTCAGCATCGAGAACACCAGCAGCCGGGGCCACTGATCGGCCGGCGGCCAAACCCGCTCCCGCCGCAGCAGCGCCACCAGGAACGCAAACCCGCAGCCCAGGAAGCCGCCGGTCGCCCGCATGGCGAATGGCGGCAGCATCGACAGCAGAAATTTGGATTGGGGCCAGGTCAACCCTCAACTGCAAGCGGTGAACAGCACCAGGGCGATGCCCTCGGTGCGTTCGTCGATCAGCCGGCGGCCGCCAGCTTTAGCGGACGTCGGCACGGGCCCGACCGGCTGCCAGGATCGGATCGACCCGCGATCCCGGGTGACTGTGCTCCGCCGCCGCACGATCCCGCGTGACAACCTTGACGATCCCGATCCGCCGGCATTTCCCAAGGAAAGCACCGATCGGGCCGGCCGCCCCATCTCCGGAAGCATATCGGATCACCGCCGATAGTCCGGCGACTCGCGATCGAGCTGCCGCTTGATGCTTTCCAGGTGCAGCCTGGCCGAATCCCGTCCGCCTTCATGACGCATCTGTAGGGCGGTTGCCTTGGCGATCGCGTTCGGAACCGGCACAAGCGGCCGTCCGGTGGACTGAGCGAGGCGCTGCACCTCGCAGGCACGTTCCAGGTAATACAGGTCGTCCCAGGCCTTCGCGATGGAGTCCGCCAGGACCAACACCCCATGGTGCTTCATGAAAACAATGTCGGCGTCGCCAGCCGCGACCGCGATTCGATCGCCCTCCGATTCGTCCAGCGCCAGCCCGTTATAGGCATCGTCGACCACGGTGCGGCCGAAGAACTTCAGCGCGGTCTGCCCTGCCCAGATCAGCGGCTCGCCCTCGGTCATCGTCAGCGCGGTTGCGTTCGGCATGTGGGTATGGAACGCCGCCCTCGCCCGCGGAAGCCGGGCATGCAGACGGGCGTGGATGAAGAA